>JBPCXI010000115.1:0-23370 GCA_051008895.1 Gammaproteobacteria bacterium
GCCGGGCGCACTGTTCACCTGCGCGGTCGCCGTCAGATCGAGGAACGGGGACTCGCCGTTGCTCGGCAGCGTCAACTCGAATCGCGAACTTGCCTCACCGATCGGGATCCGGACGCTGATGTTGTCGCTGAGAACGCGCACGCCATCGGGTGTCGCGCGCCAGACGAGAAATCCTTCCAGCGCATCAGCCGCCAATGGCACCGCGAATAGTTTCGGCATCGTCAATGCCGCCTGCTCGCTGTCCAGCTGCAACCTGCCACCCGCCTCGTCGGCGACGACCGTGCCGGACACTCCGGTCAGTCCTTCGCCGGCCGGCAAGCCGACAACGCCGATATCCTCGAATCGAATCTCGACGTCGAACTCGCGTTCTGCGGCGGAAATCCACCGAGCATCGAGTCGAAAATCGCTGATGTCGCCGTTCACGCTGGCCGGTAGCGTATCGCGGCGCAGGTCTTCACTGACGAACGCGCGCACGATCGGATACCAGTCCTCCAGGCGCATGAAGTCGACGCTCGCCAGCAACTGGCGCCCATCGCCGCCTGCCGACTTCGACGTCACCGAGAATTCCGTGCGCGGCGCGAACAGTCCGACGCGCCGCAGGTTCATGTCGGAGCCGGCCAGCACCCAGCCGCCCCCGGCCCGGGCCCATTCGACGCGACCACTGATAGCTTCGTACTGGTCCGAATTCGCGGCTTCGGTGCGGAACTCGGCGTCGCTGAAGTCGAGCTCGGCCGTGACGCCCGTCGGCTCGCGACCTAGAAATTCGGCCCAGATGACCAGGTTGCCGTTCATGGCCGCCACCGGCGTCGGCATGTCGAGCCCGTACTCGAGCAGCTCTGCCATCTTCAGCGCCTCGCCGCTCACATACATGCTCCAGTCGACCGAGTCAGTCGGCGCATCGTCGGCCGCCTCGGTTAACGCGCCGCGCAGCACCTCGATCGGCAGGTCCAGCGACAGCGTGGCGCGTTCGCCGAACCTTACCGGCAGCTGGATTTCCCCGTCGGCGGCAACGCCGGTCTCGCGCAGACGCAGATCGATGCTGTCGACCCGGAAATCCATGATCGCGTCGTCGCGACCGAGGTTGCGATAAGCGACGCCGACGTCACGCAGCTGGATGTCGATTTCGGGCAGTTCCAACGGGTCATCGGGATCGCGCTCGGGCAGAAAGTCGGCTAGCGGGCGGCCCTGAATCAGAAATTCACGTGCGTCCGTTTGCAGCAACACCACGTTGATGTTCTCGATGCCGACGCGAGATACGGTGACCTGGCGGTCGCGCAGCAGACGCACGACGCTGACGCCGATATTCAGGCTGTCGGCGACGAATATCGGCTGTAAATCATCCGGTGACCGGATCGTCACATCGAGAAATCGAATCTCCGGCCCGGCGATCGGCCAACTTGCGCTGATGAATTCGAATTGCACATCGAAGCCGGTCGCCTGCGACGCCCACGCGCGGATGTCTTCCTGGTAATCAGGTACGAGCGGCAGCAGCAGACGTGCGACACCGACCAGCAGGGCAAGCAGCATGACCGCGGCCGCTGCCGCGTAAGCGAGGTACTTGGATAACTTGCGAATCAGCGCGCCCATGCGATCTGCCTACATCAGCACGACGTCGAATCGCCCCTGCTCGAACATCGCTTCGGATTGTAACCGGATCGGCTTGCCGGTCAGTTCCTCGAGTTCGGCGAGTCCGGACGACTCTTCGTCCAGCAGCAGCTCAATGACGTCCTGGTGCGCCAGGACGACGAGTTCATTGAACTTGAACTGCCGGTGTTGACGCAAAATCTCTCGAAAGATCTCGTAGCAAACGGTCTCCGGCGTCTTCACCGAACCGCTGCCGTCGCACGTCGGGCACGACTGACACATGATGTGCTCGAGGCTCTCGCGGGTCCGTTTGCGGGTCATCTCGACGAGCCCGAGCGACGAGTGTTCGTTGATCTGGGTGCGCGCGTAGTCGCGCGCCAGCGCCGCCTCGAGCGCCTCCAGTACCTGATCGCGATGGAGCTCCTCGGCCATGTCGATGAAATCTATAATAATGATGCCACCGAGGTTGCGCAGCCTGAGCTGACGCGCGATCGTCACGGCCGCTTCGAGGTTGGTGCGGAATATCGTCTCCTCGAGGTTGCGGTGCCCGACGTATGCGCCGGTATTCACATCGATCGTCGTCATCGCCTCGGTCTGATCGAAGATCACATAACCGCCCGACTTGAGCGCGACCTGGCGGCCCAGCGCTTTTTCGATTTCGTCTTCGACGCCGTACAGATCGAGGATCGGCCGGCGCCCCTGGTACCACTCGACGGCCGTCGCGATATCGGGAATGAACGTCTCGGCAAACTCGCGCAACCTTTCGTACTCACGCTCGGAATCGACCTGGATCCGCTCGACGTCGAGACTCGCGACGTCACGGACGACACGAACGGCAAGCGATAAATCCTCGTGCACGAGCCGACCCGCCACGCCCGACCGGGACTGTTCGCCGATGATCGACCACAGCTTGTCGAGAAACAGCATGTCCGCGCGTAACGCGTCCATGCTGGCGCCCTCCGCGGCCGTGCGGACGATATACCCGACCGTGGCATCGTCGCCCACGATCTGATGCATGATGTCTCTGAGCCGGTTGCGCTCCTCCTCGTCTTCGATACGCGCCGATACGCCGATATTGTCGCTATCCGGCATCAGCACCAGGTATCGCGACGGAATCGTCATGTTGGTCGTCAGCCGCGCGCCTTTCGTACCGATCGGATCCTTCAGGACTTGCACGGGCAAAGTCTGGCCCTCGCGCAAAAGGTCACCGATCGCAGGCGGTGCCGCGCCATTGTCTTCGCCCGCGCGGCGGACGTCCGACGCGTGCAGAAACGCTGTACGCGCGATACCGATATCGACGAACGCCGCCTGCATGCCCGGCAGAACGCGGGATACGCTGCCGATATAGATACTGCCGATCAGTCCCCGGCGCGTGGTCCTTTCGATAAGCAGATCCTGCAGCACGCCGTCTTCGACGAGGGCCACACGAATCTCGCGCGGCGTCGAATTGATCAATATTTCCTGAGGCATGAAAGGACGGAGCGGCTAAATTGGCAAACGATACCCGAACCCGGCCAACAAACGCCCGGTTTCGAACAACGGCAGCCCCATGACACCGGAGTAACTGCCATGGAGCTCCTCGACGAATACTGCGCCGAGCCCCTGAATGGCGTATGAACCGGCCTTGCCGACCGGCTCGCCGGTCCGCCAGTAGGCCTCGATTTCCGCAGGCTCGAGCGCACGAAACGTCACCCGCGACCGGCTCAGGGCGGCGGTTTCGCGCTCGCCACCGAGCACGGCAACGGCGGTGAAAACGTCATGGCTGCGGCCCGACAGGCGGCGCAGCATGCTCGCGGCCGCCGCCGCATCGGCCGGTTTGCCGAGCATCTGACCGTCGAGCACAACGGTGGTGTCGGCCGCCAGGACCGGCGCGGTCGGCGCGTCGATTGCGGCGTGTACGGCCCGCGCTTTCTCGCGGGCGAGTCGCTCTACGCACGCGTCGGGCGCCTCGCCCGGGAGCCCGGATTCGTCGATGTCGGCAGGCCACACGTCGAAGTCGACGCCGATCTGACGCAACAGTTCGGCGCGTCGCGGCGACGCGGAAGCGAGGTATACGAACGGCGCAGTTCGTGCCGCCGCGCTCATGTCGCGACCCCGGGTCGTCCGCGACGCCTACTCACGGTGGTAAGGATGGCCCTGGATTATGGTCCACGCCCGGTAAATCTGTTCTGCCAGCACGACCCGCACGAGTCCGTGCGGGAGTGTCAGGCGCGAAAGCGCCCAGACGTCATCGGCACGCTGCCGGCAGTCCTCGGTCAACCCGTCGGGACCGCCGATCAGCAGTGCCACGTTTGTCGCATCGCTCTGCCATTCGTTCATGCGTCGACCGAGCTCGACCGAAGTCCATTCGGCGCCGCGCTCATCGAGCGCGACGATGCGGTCGGCACTTCCTGCGCGCTTCAGCAGCTGGTCCGCTTCCTTGCGTTGCGCCACCGAGACGTCGCCGCGGGCGCTGCGATTGCCGAGCGGTACTTCGTCGATATCCAGTTTGATCTGCGGCGGCAGGCGCCGCCGATATACGTCCACGCCTTCGTCGACCCAGCGCGGCATGCGCGTGCCAACCGCAAACATTGTGATGCGCATTGGCGCAGGTCAGCGCGCAGCGCCGGCACCGGGAACGTCATCGGGTTCGCCAGCGACCGCATCCATGTTCCACAGGTTCTCGAGCTTGTAGAAGTCGCGCACGCGGGCCTGCATGATGTGCACGACCACGTCGGCCAGATCGACGAGCACCCACTCACCGTATTCATGACCCTCCGTGCCGAGCACGTCAACACCGGCGTTTCGTGCGCTCTCGACGACGTTGTCGGCGATCGACCGGACATGCCGGTCCGACGTGCCGCCGGCAATCACCATGTAGTCGGTTATCGATGTCAGCCCGCTGACCTCCAGCGTCTGCACATCTACGGCCTTGCGGTCGTCGAGCGCCGCCTCGACCAACGCGACCAAATCACTGCTTAACACGAAGTTGAACCTCCTTGTCCGTATGGACCCATATTATTTCCACGCGCGCAAAGCCTGGCGACTCATGCCCGCACTCTCTTGTCCCGATCGCGCGCGTAACAGCCTTCCGCCTCCAGGAATTCGAGTACGCGGTCCGGCACCAGGTAGCGCGCGCTCTCTCCGCGCGCCACCGTTTCGCGTATCGCGCTCGACGATATGTCGAGCTGCGTCACCGCGTGCAACAGAATGCGGCCGGCCGTCATGCCGGCCAGGTCCGCCGGGTCGACGGTCCGGTGCCGGTCGAGCACCCAGCGCAGCGCGTCGCCGTCGGGCAGCGGGGCGCCGGGTCTGTGGGCGACGACCAGATGTGCCAGCGACAGCAATTCGTCCCAGCGGTGCCATTCCGGCAGGCTCGCGAATGCGTCCATCCCGGCGATCAGGCACAAAGGCCGGTCGGGAAATTCGGCGCGCAGCGACTCGAGCGTATCGACCGAGTACGACGGACCGTCGCGATGGAGCTCGCGTTCGTCAACGACAAAACGCGACTCCTGCCTGACCGCGACCTCCAGCATCGCCAGCCGGGCTTCCACCGCAGCGCGCGGTTTCTTCCCCAGCGGTGGCACGCGACACAGAACGAACCTGACTTCTTCGAGGCGCAGGCACTCCATGAGCTCCATCGCAGTGCGCAGGTGGCCGAAGTGAACCGGATCGAATGTGCCGCCGAGGATCCCGATCGGTGTCATGAAACCCTTGCCATCGTCTCCGCGGCCATGCCGGGTCGCCCCGCGAGCGCGAGGGTCAGCTCGAGGAGCGCGTTCCACGGTCTGCCGGGCAGCGAGCCCTTGACGATCCGGTCGGTTCGCGCAGCTCGCATCACCAGCGCGCGAGCGCCTTGCTCATTGAGCGGACGAATCGCGCGACCGATCAGCGATTGCCGCCCGCGCCAGACTCGCGCGTCGGCCATAGCCTGTCCGGGCGCCATGCCGCCCGCGACGCGATACACGATATCCGCAACGGTCGTGATGTCGCGCACCAGGCTCCAAAGAACCAGGGGTGCGGCCGTGCCCTCGCTCTCGAGGCCGCCGAGGATTCGAATCGCCCGCTTCGCGTCGCCGGCAAGCGCCGCGTCGGTGAGCTGAAACACGTCGTAGCGCGCACCGTTAGCGACGGATTCGCGAACGCTCGCCACCGTCACGCGACCGTCGGCGGCGAGCAGCGCAAGCTGATCAATCGCCTGTTTCGCCGCGAGCAGATTGCCCTCGACCTGCGCGGCCAGGAGCTCGACCGCGTCGGGTTCGGCTTCGAGGCCGGCCTGGCGCAGACGCCCGTCCAACCACCGCGGCAAATCGTGATACTCGGGCGGCCGCAACACCAGGTGCATTGCCTCGCGTGCCAGCGTGGACGCCCACTTCGTTTTCGCCGTGCGACTGTCCAGCATCGGCGTGATGACCACGAATACGGTGTCCTGCGGCGGCTCGCCCGCCAGCGCGGTGAGAAACTTGCCGCCCTGGTCGCCCGGCTTGCCGGTCGGCAGCCGGAGCTCGACGAGCCGCCGTTCCGCGAACAAAGACAGGTTCTGCATGCCGCCCGCCAGTGCGCTCCAGTCGAACCCGCGCTCCGCGATATGCGGCTCGCGCTCGGTATAACCGTTCTGCGTCGCCGCCGTGCGGATCGCGTCGAGCGCCTCGTCCACGAGCAGCGGCTCGTCGCCGGAAACCAGGTAGAGCGGGGCCAGACCTGACGACAGGTGAGAACCCAGTTGCGGGGGATTCAACTTCACGCGGCTACTCGACCACCTGGTTCCAGTCGATAGACTCCCCCTCGAGCAGTCTCGGACGGCCGTCGATGATCGGATAGACGACGTGGCCGTCGCGCCTGATCAGCGCTTCGGCGACGGCCTGGTTGACCTGCTGGTCGGCCTGATTTCGGACCCGGCCCGGAGCGAGAGAGGGGGTCATCTGATCGAGCCTCTGGTCGTCGAGCCGCTCGAGCGGCAGCTTCGTGACGGGGCAAACGACAATGTCAAAGAACTTTCTGTCCATACCGGGTTCGGGCCAAGGTACCCCAATATAGCAGACTATTCTGGGCTTTCCGCGCCGCCGGCGACCCAGCTAAAACGCTCGGGAACCGGGTCGAAACCCCCGTCACAGAAGGGCTGACAGCGAACGATACGGCGCGCACTCAACCAGCTGCCGCGCAGCAGACCGAAGCGCTGCAGCGCCTCGCGGCTGTAGTCGGAACAGGTGGGATGAAACCTGCAGCGCGGGCCGAGCACCGGAGAAATCAGCAGCTGATAACCCCGCACCAGCTTCGCCGCTGCGGCTGCAGCCAGCCCGGGTCGCTTCGCGTTACGCGGCGGCACAATCCCGTGCCGCCTGCTGAATGACACCGATCATCGAATTCAGTCCGTTACTGCGCGTCGGACTGAGGTGCTCGTCGAGGCCGATTGCACCGATGAATGCCGGCGTAGTCGTAGCGATTTCCGCGGCTTTTCTGCCGCTATAGACGCGCATCAGGATCGCAATCAGTCCGGACACGATCGCCGAGTCGCTGATCGCCCGGAACTCGAGCCGGTCGCCGCAACGCTCCGTCGTCAGCCATACCTGCGACTGACAACCGTGAATACGATTGTCTTCTGTGCGCGCGTCGTCCGGAAACTCGGGCAACTTCCTGCCGAGGTCGATAATGTATTGGTAGCGATCGATCCAGTTGTCAAACAGCTGGAACTCGTCGATCAACTCGTCCTGTGCCTGCTCGATTTCGGTCATGATCGATTCCGGACGCGCGGTCCGTCGGGCGTATCCTCGACTTCCACGCCCTCCGCCTCGAGTTTCTCGCGAATGCCGTCCGCCTCGTCGTACTTGCCTTCAATACGCAGCTGCTCGCGCAGCTTGACCAGTTCGCGAATCGCCGTTGCTTCGAGCTCGTCCACGACGTCCGAGTGAAACCACTCTTCGGGCTCCGCGCCGAGCAAGCCCATCAGTTCGGCGCTCGCCCGCAGTTTCGCGGCGGCGTGCGCGCGCGTGTCCTCCGTTGCCTCTTCGTCGCGGGCCGCCTTCGCCAGCACGAACAACGCGGCCAACGCTTTGGGCGTATTCAGATCGTCTTCGAGCGCGGCAATGAACTCGTCGTCAGGCTGCGTGTCCCGCCAACGCTCCTGCCACCCGTCCACATCGCGCAAAGCCCCGTACATTCGGTCGAGCTTGCGCCGCGTTTCCGCCAGCAGGCTCTCCGACCAGTCGAGCGGCTGCCGATAGTGCGCATTCAACAATGCCAGGCGAATCGCCTCGCCCGGCGCCATGTCAAGCAGGTCGTGCACGAGCACGATGTTGCCGAGCGACTTCGACATCTTTTCGCTGGCCACGTTGACGAAACCGTTATGCAACCAATAGCGTGCGAACGGCTCGCCGCCGTGCGCGCACGTGCTCTGCGCGATTTCGTTTTCGTGATGCGGGAATATCAGGTCGTTGCCGCCGCCGTGTATGTCGATCGTGCGGCCGAGATGATCCGCGGCCATCGCCGAGCATTCGATGTGCCAGCCGGGACGACCGCGGCCCCACGGACTCTCCCAACCGGGCAGGTCCGGCGTCGACGGCTTCCACAGCACGAAGTCGCCAGGCGACTCCTTGTACGGCGCGACTTCGACGCGCGCGCCGGCCAGCAGTTCGCGCTGGTCGCGTCGCGACAGCGCTCCATAGTCACCGTAAGACGCAACGCGAAAGAGCACGTGCCCGTCGGCCTCGTAGGCGTGGTCGGCGCGAATCAGTTCGGTGATCATCGCGATGATCGAATCGATGTGATCCGTCGCGCGCGGCTCGACGTCGACGGGCAACACGCCGAGCGCCTCCATGTCTTCATGATAGACGTCCACGTATTGCGCCGATATCTCGTCGATGCCGACGCCGGCCTCCAGTGCCGCGGCGTTGATCTTGTCGTCAACGTCCGTGATATTGCGCGCATAGGTCAGGTCGTAATGCCGCCGCAGCAATCGCGCCAGCACGTCGAAAACCACCGCCGGACGCGCATTGCCGATGTGCGGCGCGCTGTACACCGTCGGGCCGCAAACGTACATCGTGACCCGCGGCCGGTCACCGCCCGCGCGCGGCTCGAACGGCTCTTTGCGCCGCGTCAGCGTGTTGTAAAGGCAAATTCCCATATGTCTTCCGGCGACGGGTACCAGCGGTCCCGAACGGCCGGTTATAATACCAAGGTAAATGCCGGCGCATCAGCACGGCGCATCAGCCCGGAGAGCCTAACGTGGACCCGTCGACAATATTTGGCGAGCGCAAGACCGTGGAGCAGGTCGAGGAAGGTCATACGCTCGCGCCGAAATTCGACGCGAACGGCCTGATCCCGGCCGTGACGACCGATTTCGACTCGGGCGAACTGCTTATGCACGCCTATATGAACGCGGCAGCACTCAAGCTGACGATCGAGACCGGCGAGGCGCATTACTATAGCCGCAGCCGGGAGGCGATCTGGCACAAGGGTGCGACCAGCGGCCTGACGCAGCGGGTCGTCGAGCTGCGCATCGACGACGATCAGGATTGTGTCTGGTTGCGCGTCGACGTCGCCGGCGGCGCGAGTTGCCACGTCGGCTATCGTTCGTGCTTTTATCGAACCATGCCGTTCGGCCGCGAGGCCGGAGACGCCAGCGCACCGCTGGAACTCACGTTTACCGAAACGGAGAAGGTTTTCGACCCGGAAGAAGTCTACCCAGGCGTGCCGAATCCGACGAAACTCTGACAGCCGCGTCCGCAGCGCCGGGAGAAATCAGTCAGAAGGGCTTCGCGAGGCCGAGAAACGCGATCACCGCAAGGAGCACGAACAGCGTGACGGTCCAGAAAGCGCCGCGATTAATCTGCCGTCGCAGCTGCATCTCGAGCGCCGCGTCACTGCCGTTTTTCTTCAGCTCGGCGAGTATGCGTTCGACCGGTGCGTAGAAGACCGCCATCATCGTCGATACGAGAAACACGCCGCCTGCAAGCGCAACCTTGACGGCGAGCCACAAAGTCGTGAACGGCACGCCGTTCAGGATCGATGCAATCCCGAACCCGAGCCAACCGAAACACGCGATCATCATTGCAACGCCGTTTACGATATAGAACTTGACGGCCGCGGGCGTGCCCATGCGTCGAAATGCCAGCCACTCACCGATCATCCACGCCACTGCCAACGCCCAGATTGACGCGAACAGCCACCCTGGCACCGCGACCAGCCCGCTGCGCGCCGCCAGGTGCAAACCGACCGGGCTCACCGCGATCATTGCGACGCGAGGTACCATATCTATCGTCAGCGACAAGCGCATCAACAGTTCACGCTGTTCGGGCGTGCGGTCCGGACGCTTGATTGCGAGCGCCAGCGCGAATACGCCGACGTCCGCACCGAGCCAGTAGACGAACAGCAACAGGTGCAGATACAGCAACAGCGTATAGGTAGTCATCGATGGGGATACGGGCCCACGGCTACTTGGCCTGTCAGTTTAGCGCGCTGACCTGCTGCACGAGCAGCCCGACGAGATCCGACGCGAGCGCGCGACGCAGCACTTCCTCCTCGCGCGCCTTGCCGAGCACCTTTGTCTCGTCGTAGGTGTAGTTGCGCGTTAACACCAATTGCTGCGGCTCGAGCACGACCGCGTCGTCCATCGCGACCGCGTAGCTGACCAGGTAGTACACCTCGAACTCGAGCGGCACGTTGCGAGCCGAAATCGTCAGCGGCCGCCGGCCGGTCTCCTCGCCCAGGATGCGAATGATCGTATCCGCATCGTTGACGTCGGACTTCAGCTCGAGGTCAGAGACGCGAATTCGCGTCGTCAACTCGCTGAAGAACGGGCTGTGACGATTTTCCGCATCAACGTAAACCGCGCTCATACCGGGCGGGAAATTGCCGGTGCCGCGAACCTGGAAACCACAGGCAGACAGCAGCAGCACCAACAGCAGCACGGCCGGGGTCAGACCCCAATTTCGCTCTGCGAAATTGGGGTCTGACCCCTCAATTGCTGACCGGTGCTGGCTAAACAACCACATTCACCAGCTTCCCGGGTACCACAATCGTTTTGCGCACCGCCTTGTCCGCAACGAATCGCCGCACATTTTCGTCCGCCAGCGCTGCGGCTTCGATTTCCTCTTTCGACGCCGTCGCGGGCAACTCCAGCCGCGCGCGCAGCTTGCCGTTCACCTGCACGATAATCTGCACGCTGTCGGCTTCCATCGCAGCCGGGTCGGCCGTCGGCCACGCCGCATCGACGATCTGGTCCGGGTGACCGAGCACGCCCCACAGTCCGTGGCACACATGCGGAACGATCGGCGACAGCATCAGCACGATCGTCTCGAGCGCCTCGCGGACAATCGCCCGGTCCTGCGACCCGTCGCCGGAATACTTCGATACCCGGTTCAACAGCTCCATGACTGCCGCAATCGCAGTATTGAAGGTGTAGCGCCGACCGATGTCGTCGCTGACCTTCTCGATGGTCTGGTGCACCGCTCGTCTCAGTTCGCGTTGCCGGTCGTTCAGTGCGGATGGCTCGACGTCGGCAGCCTCGCCCTCGTGCGCAAATTTTGTCGTGATACGCCATAGCCGCTTCACGAAACGGAAGCCGCCCTGCACGCCCTCGTCCGACCACTCGAGCGATTGCTCCGGCGGCGACGCGAACATTACGAACAGGCGCACCGTGTCCGCACCATAGCGATCGATCAGCTCCTGAGGATCGACGGTATTGCCCTTCGATTTCGACATCTTCGCGCCGTCCTTCAGCACCATGCCCTGCGTCAGGAGCTTGGCGAACGGCTCCGGCCCGTCGACGAGCCCCTCGTCGCGCATGACCTTGTGGAAAAACCGCGCGTATAGCAGGTGCAGGATCGCGTGTTCGATGCCGCCGATATAGAGGTCCACGGGCAGCCAGTAGCGCGCGCGCTCATCAAGCATCGCGTCGTCGTTGCCGGCCGAGCAGAAGCGCGCGTAGTACCACGACGACTCCATGAAGGTGTCGAAAGTATCCGTCTCGCGCGTCGCCGGCTCACCTGTCTCCGGATCGACGGTCTCGTAGAACGAAGGCATTTTCTTGATCGGCGAACCGGTCTCGTCAAGGTCGACATCCTCGGGCAGCACGACCGGCAGGTCTGAATCGGGCGTAGCGATCTGCCGGCCATCCTGCGTGTTGATGACCGGGATCGGCGCACCCCAGTAGCGCTGCCTCGAGATCAGCCAGTCCCGCAAACGGTAGTTCGTCCGGCGCGCGCCGGTGCCGGCCGTCTCGAGATCCGCGGCGATCTCATCGAATGCGTCCGCAGAAGTCAGACCGGTGTATTTGCCCGAGTCGACGAGCACGCCATAGTCTTCGTACGCGCCGGTCGCGATGTCGCAATCCGCATCTCCGGCCGGCGCGATGACCTGCAGAATCGGCAGCGCGTACTCGTTTGCGAACTCCCAGTCGCGCTGATCATGACCGGGCACGGCCATGACCGCGCCGGTGCCGTAGCTGATCAGTACGAAATTTGCTACCCACACCGGCACGGGGTCGCCGGTGATCGGATGGATCGCATTAATTCCGAGCGGCCGACCCTGCTTTTCCATCGTCTCCATCGCGGCCTCGGAGACGGCGCTGCGCGTGCACTCGTCCAGGAACTCCGCGAGTTCGGGATTGCCGTCCGCCGCACGCACCGCGAGCGGATGCTCTGCCGCGACGGCCATGTAGGACACGCCCATCAACGTGTCGGGGCGTGTCGTGTAGATGTCCAGGGTCTCGCTCGAACCCTCGATCGCGAAGCTCACCTCGACGCCGCGGGACTTGCCGATCCAGTTGCGCTGCATCGTCTTGACCGGTTCAGGCCAGTCGACATGATCCAGCTCGCGCAACAATTCCTCCGCGTAATCGGTGATGCGCAGGAACCATTGCGGGATCTCGCGCCGCTCGACCAATGCGCCCGAGCGCCAGCCACGGCCATCAATGACCTGCTCGTTGGCGAGCACGGTCTGGTCGACCGGGTCCCAGTTGACGACGGCCTGTTTTTTGTACGCGAGGCCCTTCGCAAGCATCCGCGTGAACAGCCACTGCTCCCAGCGATAGTAATGCGGATCGCAGGTTGCAAGCTCACGGTCCCAGTCATAACCGAAGCCCAGTCGTTGCAGTTGGCCGCGCATGTACTCGATGTTCTCGCGCGTCCACTTCCCCGGCGCCATCCCGTGCTTGATCGCGGCGCCCTCCGCCGGCAGTCCGAAGGCATCCCAGCCCATCGGCTGCAAGACGTTCTTGCCGAGCATCCGTTGATAGCGCGAGATCACGTCGCCGATCGTGTAGTTGCGCACGTGGCCCATATGCAGCCGGCCGCTCGGGTACGGAAACATGCACAGGCAGTAGAACTTCTCGCGCGCCGGGTCCTCGACTGCACGAAACGCTTTCGACTCCGCCCATGCGGCCTGCGCGGCGGTCTCGATCTGCTCCGGATTGTAGGTGTCTTCGCTCACTTCGGCCGCAGGATACCACCGAGTCCGATCAACAGTGCGCAGACGACGATGACCGGCCAATTGCCGGTTCGCACGTACGGCGTCGCGCCGGTACGCGGCTCGACCTTCGCGCGCAGCACGTCGGTTGCAAACTGCTCGAGTTCGTCGACGATCCGGCCGTCCGGGCCGATGATCGCGGTGATGCCGGTATTGGTCGCGCGCAGCATCGGCCGGCCGGCTTCGAGCGAGCGCATGCGGGCCATCTGCAGGTGCTGGTGCGGCGCGATCGAGTCGCCAAACCAGGCGTCATTGCTGACGTTGATCAGTAGCTGGGCTGCGGGCAGAAAATCGAGCTGTTCCGTGCCGAATGTGTCCTCGTAGCAGATACCCGGCGCCATCAAGTAACGGCCCACCGGCAACGGTGGTTGGTCCCACGCGCCGGGCAGCGTGTCCTGGTTCGGCAGCCCGGCGCTGCGCATCCATGCGCGCGCGAAGTCAGGCACCGGGAAAAACTCGCCGAACGGCACCAGGTGGCGCTTGTGGTACTCGGCGCGCGACGGGCCGAGGCCGATCAGCGAGTTGCGGTACTGGCCACTCGCATCGTCGAGCGTCAGTATTCCGAGGTAGATCTGCAGGCCCCGTCGTCGCGCTTCGGCGTCGATTTCGTCGAGATAACTGCGCACCCTGCGCGCGAGTGAAGGGACCGCGACTTCGGGCCAGATGACGAGGTCACTGCCGGCCTCCGCCAGGGTCAGGTCACGATACAACTGCAACGTCGGCCGCAGTTGCTCACGCAACCATTTCCGATCCTGCGGCACCGAGCCCTGCACGAGACTGACACGCAATTCGTCGCCGGCCGGTTCGGTCCAGTCGCGATCGTAAAGCGCGAGCGTCGCGACGCCGAGCAGTGCGACAACGACGCCGGCGATAATTCGATCATCGCGCTTGCCCAGCGCGAGCGTGAGGCCGGCGCCGCTCAGCACGAGGGCGACGAGCGTAATACCGTGCACGCCCGCGACCGGCGCCCACGCACGCAGCGGGCCGTCGATCTGACCATAGCCGAGTGTCAGCCACGGGAACCCGAAGAACAGCCAGTTCCGCAACCAGTCGACGAACGTAAATACCGCCGGCCAAACGAAACACCAGCGCAATGTTCGCGAGGCCGTGGGCAGCGACGCGGCAATCAATCCGGCTAGCGCCAGATACAGGCCCTGCAGCAGGAATCCGGAGAACATCAGCAATATGACAACCGGTATCGGCGCGCCGCCGAAGCCACGAATACTGATATACAGCCAGTACGTGCCGACGGCGAACGCCGCAAAACCGAAAACGAAGCTACGCAGCGCCGCTTCACGCCGGGTTTGCCCCTCCCATAACAGGAACAGCAGCGCGGGCAGCACCAGCCCCAGCGGGTACACGTGAAACGGCGCAAAGGCCAGCGGGAACAGCAGGCCAAGCAACGCGGCCAGGCCGCGGCCCCGGGCCGGCACGTCAACGATGGCGTTCAAGGCGTCGGCGTGGCGCCGTCGTCGGCCTGCGTCTCGACCGGCCTCACCTCCAGCGTGTGGACGCGGCGACGGTCGGCCTGCGTGACCTTGAATCTGAATCCGCCGAGCTCCACGCTCTCTCCCCGGCGTGGCATACGGCCAAGCTCGTGGATCACGAGCCCGCCGACCGTATCGTAGTTCTCATCAGAGAATGCGACGTCGAAATGGTCGTTGAAATCGTCTATTCGCGTGAGCGCGCGGACCGAATAGCGGTCATCATCCTGGCGCTGAATCTGCGCCGCCTCGAGCGGGTCGTGTTCGTCGTCGATCTCGCCGACGATTTCTTCCAGCACGTCCTCAATCGTCAACAGCCCTGACGTCCCGCCGTACTCGTCGACGACGATTGCAATGTGGTTGCGACTGACGCGGAATTCTTCAAGCAGGGTATTCAGCCGCTTGCTCTCCGGGATGAACGTCGCCGGGCGCAGAAACCGCTGAAAATCGAACGACTCGTCGGGCGTCATGATGAAATAGGACAGCACGTCCTTTGCGAGCAGGATCCCCACCACCTGGTCGCGATCGTCGCCGATAACCGGAAATCGTGAATGACCCGATTCGGTAATGGTCTTGAGCACCTCTTCCTTTGCCGCCGACTTTTCCAGCACGACCATGTGCGAGCGTGGAATCATCACGTCGCGGACGTGCGCCTCCGAGACTTCGAGCACGCCGAGCAGCATCGTGCGCTCGTCCGGTTCGAGCACGTCGTGCCAGCGAGGGTCTCGCAGCAAATCCAGCAAGTCGTCGCGCGTGGCCGGCTCGCCCTTGAGCACGCCGCGCAGACGTGTGTACCAGGTGCCGGTAACCGATTGATCGTCGTTCTTGTCGGCGTTCATGTAGGGTCTTTCATTCCTGCCTGAGCGTGTTATCAATTTCGCCGCCGGATTCGTATGGCGCAGGAAAGTCCAGTGCCGCCATGATCCGGGTCTCCAGCGCTTCCATGCGCTCGGCGCTCGAGTCGTCGTCGTGATCGTGCCCGGCCAGATGCAACGTGCCGTGCACGACAAGGTGCGCAAGGTGCGCCAGCGGTGACTTTCCTTGCTCCGTCGCTTCATCGTGAACGACGGGAAGGCAGATCACCAGGTCTCCCAGCTCGCGGTCCCCCTCGGTCACGCGCTCGTTACGGTGCCCGGGAAAAGCGAGCACGTTCGTCGGGCCGAGTTTGTGCCGATACATCTCATTCAGATGCTGGCTCTCGCGGCGCCCGACCAGGCGCAGCGTAACGCAGCCGACGCCGTTGGCGTCAAGTGCCGCCGCATCGAGCGCCGCCGCAACCCAATCGCGCCACTCGGCGCCCGGGGGCACTTCTTCGTCGCTGGTTGCGATCTGGACCGCTACCTTGAGCGGGTCGGTCATGACGGCGAATCGTCCGCGTCGCGCTTGCCGCCGTCGCGGTTGTTCGCGTCGTTGCCATCGGACCTCCCGGCCTCGTGCCCGTCGTACGCCTCGACAATGCGCTGCACCAGCGTGTGGCGAACGACATCGCGTGAGTCGAAGTACGTGAAGCCTACACCCGGCACCCCGTCGAGCACATTGACCACGTGACGCAGGCCGGAGGTCTGATTGCGCGGGAGGTCGATCTGGGTAATGTCACCCGTTACGACGGCATGCGAACCGAAGCCCATGCGCGTCAGAAACATCTTCATCTGTTCGACCGACGTGTTCTGCGCTTCATCGAGAATGATAAAGCTGTCGTTCAGCGTCCGGCCGCGCATGAATGCGAGCGGCGCGATTTCGATGACATTGCGATCGATGAGCTTCGCGACGCGATCAAAACCCAGCATTTCGTACAACGCGTCGTACATCGGTCGCAGGTACGGGTCGACCTTCTGCGACATGTCACCCGGCAGGAACCCGAGCCGTTCGCCCGCTTCGACCGCGGGCCGGACCAGCACGATGCGGCGAACGCGCTCCTGTTCCAGCGCCTCGACCGCGCTGGCCACGGCGAGGAATGTCTTGCCGGTGCCGGCCGGTCCGATGCCGAAGTTCAGATCGTTCGTACGAATCCCGCTGATGTAAGCGCGCTGATGCGGACCTCGCGGGCGAATCGACAAGCGCCGTGTGCGGAGGACGTCTACGTCGCCCTGATCGCCCTGCGCCGAGACGTCGGCCGTTGCGGGTTCAGAATCGTTCATCGATGACTCCTGCAAACACATGTGTACGCGCTGCGGATCGAGGCGCTCCTTGGTCGCGATCCGATACAGGTCGCGCAGCACGCGCGCACCGTGCCGCGAGGCGGATCCGGGACCCATGACGCGAAACCGATTCCCGCGGTTGCTGATATGCACGCCCAGCCGGCGCTCGATTTGACGGAGGTGCTCGTCGAACTGACCACACAGGTTCGCCAGCGCCTGGTTGTCGACCGGCTCCAGCAACAGGTCCTCGGTTTCGTTGACTGTGCTCAAGCGACTCGCGCGCGCTCCGGCAACCGGCCGCGCAGCGAATTCGGCAGCGCCTCGGTGATCACGACATCGACAAAATTGCCGATGAGTCGCTCGTCTCCGTCAAAATTCACCCAACGATTGTTTTCCGTTCGACCGGCAAGTTGTGCGACGTCTTTACGGGCATGGCGTTCGACGAGTACGCGCTGCGTGGAGCCGACCATCGATTCGCTGATGCGCTTCGCGTTCGCGTTGATCATTGCCTGCAGTTGGGCAAGTCGCGCGAGCTTCTCGCTTTGCGGCGTATCGTCCGGAAGCGACGCGGCCGGCGTACCGGGCCGCGCGCTGTACACGAAACTGAACGACTGATCGAAGCCGACGTCTTTAGCGAGGGCGAGCGTCTGGCGAAATTCCTGCTCCGTCTCGCCGGGAAAACCAACGATGATGTCGGTCGACAGGCTGATGTCCGGGCGCGCTTCGCGCAAACGGCGAATTTTCTGCTTGTATTCCAGTACCGTGTGGCCGCGCTTCATCGCCGCAAGAATGCGATCGGAGCCGCTCTGCACAGGCAGGTGCAGATAGTTCGCGAGCTTCGGCAGGTCGGCGTAAGCCTCGACGAGTCGATCGCCGAACTCGATCGGGTGCGACGTCGTGAAACGAATGCGCTCGACCGCGTCGATCTTCGCGACGTAACGGAGCAACGTGGCGAGATCGGCCTGCTTGCCGGCGTGCGAGGCGCCACGATATGCGTTGACGTTCTGACCCAACAGGTTGATCTCACGAACTCCCTGCCGCGACAGGCGCACGCATTCCGCGACGACGTCGTCGAGTGGCCGACTGATCTCTTCACCCCGGGTATAGGGGACGACGCAGAAACTGCAGTACTTGCTGCAGCCTTCCATCACAGATACGAATGCGGTCGGCCCATCGGCGCGCGGCGCGGGGAGATTGTCGAATTTCTCTATTTCGGGAAAGCTGATGTCGACGACGGCACGCCTTTCGGCACGCGTCCTTTCCAGCAGTTCCGGCAGACGGTGCAGCGTCTGCGGACCGAAAACGATGTCGACGGACGGCGCACGCTTGACCAGCGCCTCGCCTTCCTGACTCGCGACGCAGCCGCCGACGCCGATGACGAGCTCCGGGCGGCGCTCCTTCAGCATTCGCCACCGGCCGAGCTGCGAGAAGACCTTTTCCTGTGCCTTCTCACGAATCGAACAGGTATTGAGAAGCAGGACGTCGGCTTCTTCGGGGTCCTTCGTCAACTCGAGTCCATGACTGTCGTTCAGAACATCCAGCATCTTGCCGGAGTCGTACTCGTTCATCTGACAACCGAACGTTTTTACGTAGACTTTGCCTGGCATACCCAGGTCAGGTTCTTGACCCCTCCTGTTAAGTCGTCTGCAGCGCCATGGACCATAAAGACCCTAGCGTATGAAGCCCATACTTTCCAGCTTCACCAGAATGCGATGCGCTGCAAGGTCCGGGCTCAGATCGGCGGTATCGATACGCACCTCGGGATTCTCCGGCGCTTCGTACGGGTCGGAGATGCCGGTGAATTCCTTGATGATGCCGGCCCGCGCTTTCGCGTAAAGCCCCTTGCGATCGCGCTGTTCACAGACCTCGACCGACGTCGCGATGTGAACCTCGACGAAACCGCCATAGGACTCGTTCTGCTCCCGCACGATGCGTCGTGTTGCAGCATACGGCGCAATCGGCGCACAGATCGCGATGCCGCCGTTCTTATTGATCTCCGATGCGACGTAGCCGATGCGCTGGATATTCAGATCCCGATGCTCTTTCGAGAAACCGAGCTCGCTCGACAGGTTCTTGCGCACATGATCGCCGTCGAGCAGCGTTACCGGGCGATCGCCGACTTCCAGCAACTTGACGAGCAACGCGTTCGCGATCGTCGACTTGCCCGAGCCTGACAGGCCGGTGAAGAAGATCGTGACGCCCTGCTTGTGGCGCGGCGGATAAGAAAGGCGCAGCTCCTCGACGACTTTCGGGTACGAGAACCACGACGGAATCTCGAGACCTTCCTGCAGACGCCGCCTGAACTCGGTGCCGGAGATATTCAGCACCGTCTGGTCATCGGTCGTCTCGTCGATCGGCATGTATTCGGCACGCTCTTCGACGTACACCATGAGCTGGAACGGCACCATCGTGATGTCCAGTTCGTCCGCAAACTGCTGCATGATCTCCTGCGCGTCGTACGGCCCGTAAAACGGCTCACCTTTCGAGTCGTTGCCGGGGCCCGCGTGGTCGCGGCCAACGATGAAGTGCGTGCAGCCATAATTCTTGCGGATGATCGCGTGCCACAATGCCTCGCGCGGGCCGGCCATGCGCATCGCGAGATTCAGCAGGCTCAGCTCGGTCGTCTGCTCGGGATATTCCTCGAGGATCTTCTCGTAGCAACGCACACGCGTGTAGTGATCGATATCGCCGGGCTTCGTCATGCCGACGACCGGATGGATCAGCAGGTTGGCCTCGTTTTCCTTCGCGGCGCGGAACGTCAGCTCCTGGTGCGCGCGGTGCATCGGATTGCGCGTTTGGAACGCGACGACCTTGCGAAAGCCCAACTTCTTGAAGCGCGCCCGCATTTCGGCCGGCGTGTCGCGCAGGCCCCGAAAATCGTAGTGCATCGGGGCCTCGATGCCGCGCAGCTTGCCGCCGAGGTAGACCGGGCCGGCGACGTTGTGCAGATAGTTGACCGCGGGATGCAACTCGTCTTCGGTGCCGAAAACGTTGCGCGCTTCCGCGGCCTTGTCCGGCGTCCAGTTGTCCGCCACGTCCATCGTCGCGACCAGCACGCCTTCCTTGTCACGGAGTGCGATCGTCTGGCCGGCTTGAATCCCGGCGGCGAACTCGTCACTGACATCCAGCGTGATCGGCATCGGCCACAGCGTGCCGTCCGGAAGCCGCATGTCCTTGACGACGCCGTCGTATTCAGCCTGCGTCAGGAAGCCTTCGAGCGGCGAGAATGCGCCGTTCAGCACCAGTTCGATGTCACAGACCTGGCGGTCCGTCAGATCCCACGACACCAGGTCGCGAGCCTTTTCCTTTTCCTGCTCCACCGCCTGCTCGTCCAGGTACAGGTCTTTTAGTTCGCCGCCGTGCGGCGCCTTGAATGCTCCCATGCTCTTGGTCCTTAAATTCTGCTTATTTTGTGAAATTGATGCTGCAAAAAGTCGGCGCACCAATTGGTGCGCCGCATATCAAATAGTTCTGTCTCGCGCGGCTTTAGCCGAAGCCCGCCGGCGCGATGCTAAAACGGAATGTCGTCGTCGAATTCAGGCTCGGGCTGCGGCGCAGCAGAGCCGCTCGCCGCTCGCTGACCGCCGCTGAAATTAGCAGAGCCGCCACCGAAATCGCCGGAGCCTCCGCCGGAGCCGCCGCGCCCGCCAAGCATCTGCATGTCGCGCGCCCGAATCTCGGTCGTGTACCGATCGTTGCCGTCGCGATCCTGCCATTTGCGCGTCTGCAACTGACCCTCGATATAGACCTGAGACCCTTTCTTAAGGTACTCGGCCGCAATTTCAGCGAGTCGATCAAACATCACGATCCGGTGCCACTCGGTCTTTTCGACCTTTTCACCGCTCTGCTTGTCTTTCCAGGATTCGGTGGTCGCAACACGAAGGTTCGTCAACGCGCTGCCGCTGGGCATGTACTTGGTTTCCGGGTCCGCGCCGAGATTCCCGACAAGGATCACTTTGTTGATACCGCGCGCCATCACGCACCCCCGTAAGTGGTTGTTCTGAATGGTTTTTATCGATTCGCTCGGAACATCCCGTTCGCGAGGGCGCATATTGTATGCCGCCGACCGGTAAAAGACACGCGCAAATGCGTCATAAGCATGCAAATACTGCGCGCAGGGTCCCGGCGCGACGCACACATCCGTTTTGGTCCGGTTTTGCGAAAAGACGTATAGTTATCCGTTGGCCCCTGGCCCGACGCCGACCCGAAAACATGCAGCACATCAGTATCCGCGGCGCGCGGACGCACAACCTGCGCAACATCGATCTCGACCTGCCCCGCGACCGGCTGATCGTGATCACCGGGCTGTCCGGCTCGGGCAAGTCTTCGCTCGCGTTCGACACCATCTACGCCGAGGGTCAGCGGCGTTATGTCGAATCGCTGTCGGCCTACGCACGGCAGTTCCTGTCGATGATGGAAAAGCCGGACGTGGACCACATCGAGGGCCTGTCGCCGGCAATCTCGATCGAGCAGAAGTCCACGTCGCACAATCCGCGCTCGACGGTCGGCACCGTCACCGAAATCTACGACTACCTGCGGCTGCTGTTTGCCCGGGCGGGCAGTCCTCGCTGCCCCGATCACGGCGAAGACCTCGAGGCGCAGACGATCAGCCAGATGGTGGACCAGGTGCTCGCCACCGGCGAAGGCACGCGCCTGATGATGCTGGCCCCGGTCGTACAGGATCGCAAGGGCGAGCACGTGCAATTGCTGGCCGAGTTGCAGGCCCAGGGATTCGTGCGCGCGCGGATCGATGGCGAGGTATACGAGCTCGACGACCCGCCGAAACTCGATCTGCGGCGCAAGCATACGATCGAGGTGGTCGTCGATCGCATCAAGGTCCGCGACGACCTCGGGCTGCGGCTGGCGGAATCGTTCGAAACGACGTTGAAACTGGCCGACGGCATCGCGAAGGTAGTGGCAATGGACGATAACGGCAAGGGCAGGAGCCAAGGCAAGAAAGCGAGGGGCAAAAAAGCGAAGAGCAAGAAAGCGCCGGGCGAGATGCTCTTCTCGGACCGTTTCGCGTGCCCGATTTGCAGCTACAGCATTGCCGAACTCGAACCGCGGCTGTTCTCGTTCAACAATCCGGTCGGCGCGTGTTCGGAATGCGACGGACTCGGCGTGAGCCAGTTCTTCGACGTCGACCGCGTCGTGCGCAACCCCGAGCTGAGCCTGGGCGGAGGGGCCGTCCGCGGCTGGAACCGGCGCAATATTTACTACTTTGCGTTGATCAAGTGCCTGGCCGAGCACTTCGACTTTGACATCGAAACGCCGTTCCGCGACCTGCCGGAAGACATCCGCGAGATCCTGCTCTACGGCAGCGGGGACGACGAGATCGAGTTTCACTATAAGAGTCCGCGCGGCATGCAGGTGAAACGTACGCATCCGTTCGAGGGCATCCTGCCGAACCTTCAACGCCGCTACCGTGATACCGACTCGGGCATGGTGCGCGAGGAACTCGCGAAATACCTCAGCGTGCAGCCGTGTCCGGCGTGCGACGGCAGCCGTCTGAACGAGGCGGCGCGCAATGTTTTCATCAGCGACCGCTCGATCGCGGAAATTACCTCGATGTCGGTCAGCCACGCGCTGGCGTTCTTCGACGACCTGAAGCTCGCCGGATGGCGCGGCGAGATCGCGGCCAAGATCTTCAAGGAAATACGGGACCGGCTGAAGTTCCTCGGTGACGTCGGCCTCGAGTACCTGAGCCTTGACCGGAGCGCAGAGACGCTGTCCGGCGGCGAGGCACAGCGGATTCGCCTCGCGAGCCAGATCGGCTCGGGCCTCGTCGGCGTCATGTATATCCTCGACGAGCCGTCGATCGGCCTGCACCAGCGCGACAACCGGCGCCTCCTCGATACGCTGATTCATCTGCGCGACCTCGGCAACACCGTCGTTGTCGTCGAGCATGACGAAGAAGCGATCATGTCGGCCGACCACGTGATCGACCTCGGACCGGGCGCCGGCGTGCACGGCGGCGCGGTCGTCGCCGAGGGCACGCCTGGCGATATTCTCTCCAGCCGCGACTCAATGACCGGGCGCTATCTGTCAGGCGACATGCAGATCGACGTGCCCGGCTTCCGTAGCGACTACGATCCGGAACGGGTACTGACGATCCGCGGCGCGGCGGGCAATAACCTGCGCGACATCGACGTGAGCGTGCCACTCGGCGTAATGACCTGCGTGACCGGCGTATCCGGTTCCGGCAAGTCGACGCTTATCAACGACACGCTGTACCGGGCGGCGGCCGAGATCCTGAACAAGTCGAGTCACGACCCGGCACCGCACGAGCGCATCGAAGGCATAGAGCACGTCGACCGCATCATCGATATCAGCCAGCGGCCGATCGGACGCACGCCGCGGTCGAACCCGGCGACCTATTCGGGGTTGTTTACGCCGGTGCGCGAGCTGTTCGCCGGCACGCAGGAAGCGCGTTCACGCGGCCTGAAACCCGGGCGCTTCAGCTTCAACGTCAAGGGTGGGCGTTGTGAGGCCTGTCAGGGCGACGGCGTAAAGCGCGTCGAAATGCATTTTCTGCCCGACGTCTACGTGCCCTGCGACGTCTGCAAAGGCCAGCGCTACACTCGCGAAACGCTGGAGATCAAGTACAAAGGCAAGAACATCCACGAGGTTCTCGACATGACGGTCGAGGACGCGCTCGACTTCTTCCAGAACGTGCCGGTGATTGCGCGCAAGCTGCAGACGCTGGTCGACGTCGGCCTGTC
>JBPCXI010000116.1:0-8104 GCA_051008895.1 Gammaproteobacteria bacterium
ATCTGCGCGACGAGATAGATATTGAACTTCTTGCAGATTTCGCCGAGAAACTCGGTCTCCTTGCCCGGAATCTCCGGGACCACATCGTTGTAGATCCGCAGATGCTCGTCCCCGCCGCCGAGGCACCAGCCGCCGATACCGCCTTCGGACACCGTCACGAGCCGCACCGGCAGGTCGAGACTGCAGTTCCAGATGCCGTATTCGATGCTGCCTGCCAGGTTCTGCAGGTCGGCCCAGTAGTCGTCGCGCGTGACGGCCATGCGCGACTCGTTCTGGATGCCGATGGCGGTGTATTGAAGCATTCGCGGGCTCCCGATCTTGTTGTTGACTGGAAATACTATAGAGGAGCGGCCTCCCGGACAATTCCCGGGCGACATATTAACCGCCTCAGGGTGCCGGTTCGCTCACCTTGGTCGATGTCAGCAAATCTTCCTTCGTCAGGTGATAGCGGTTCAGGATGAAGATACTGCCGGAATGCAGCAGCGCGGGCACCACGATATAGAAGATCATGATGCCGCGGATCACGGAATCCGTCTGCTCCGGGAAGCTGCCGTCGGCCGATTCGACGAATCCGACCGCCGACAGCATTGCGAGGAAGATCGCCCCGCCAACCGCGTTGCCGACCTTGTCCACCGCGCTGTAGATCGACGACAACGCCCCCTCGCGGCTGATGCCCGAGCGCATGCGATCGTAGGTCACCGTGTCGGTCAGGACCGAGAACGACATCAGGATGAAACCACCGTTGAACAGCCCGATGCCGACCGCGATCAACCAGACGATCCACAGCGAATCGGCGTCCGCGAACCAGTACGCCTGAATACTCAGCGAATACAGCAGCAGGCACCACTTGTATACGAGCATCTTGCCCCAGCGCGCGGCGGCCCAGACCAGCACCGGCATTGCCGCGATCGATGCGACCGAGATGATGATGATCCAGATCGGAATCACGTTGTACACGTCGAATTCGAGGCCGAGGCCGTAGCCCATGAAGAAGAAGCCGCCGGCATAGCCGATGCCGGCGCTGATGTACTGGACGATATTCGCGGTGATCAGCACGACGAACGGCTTGTTGGCCCACGCGATTTTCAATTGCTCGATCAGCGATACCGACGTCTCGGAAGCCGGCTTGCCCGACGCACGCGCGGTACCGAAGAACACCCAGATCGTCGAGGCGGCAATGACGGCGCCGAGGATCCAGCCCATCCACTCGTAGCCCTCGCGCGGCGTGCCGCCGAGGTCTTGCGTGACATAGGCGACAATCTTCGGTGCGAGAGCCCCGGCGATTATCAACCCGACCGCGAGGCAGCCATTGCGGAACGACATGATCGTCGTGCGTTCGTCCGGGTTGTCGGACATCTCTGAGGCCATCGTCAGGTATGGCACCGCGAATGCGGAATAACCCGTGTTCAGCAGCACGTAGATCGCCGTCATATAGACGAACAACACAAACGGCGCCTGAAATCCGGGAACCACGAATAGCAGCACGAAGCAGACGGCCGCGAGCAGTCCGCCGCCGAGGATGAACGGCCTGCGCCTCCCCCACCGGGTCTCGGTGCGATCCGAGATGATGCCGGCGATCGGGTCCGCGGCGACGACCCAGAACTTGGCGATGATGATCACGAGGCCGCCGAGCGCGGCCTCCATGCCCAGCACGGTTGTCATGTAGATCGGCAGGATCAGCGCCGGCGTGTCGCGCAGGATCTGGCCGCCGATCTGGCCGACGCCGTAGCCGAAATAGGTCGAGATCGGCAGCAGGCCCTCGCGACGCTGGCGGAGCCGCTCAATCAAGGCGCTGGGTCACGGCGAGATAAGGGGCTTCAGGCGTCATCTGGCGAATCGCTGCAAAACTCGCGCGATCCTAGCACAGACCCCGTCGCGAATGCCTTTCGAGCAGCCAGCGGGCCAGCTGCAGGGGAATAACAGCAGTGATTTCGCCGACGCGAAAACGGGTTGATGCGACCGGCGCCCGACTCAGTACGCCACGCGCAGATGTCGAGGTCGGGTGCTGAACTTCAGCTTCTTCTTGTGGAGCGGCTCGCCGTCGAGATTGCAGTGAAGCTTTTGCTCGGATTCGATTGTGAATTCGGCGAGCTGACGATAGAACACGTGCTTGTTGTCCGGGTTCATCGGGTCTTCGATCTCGCGGTCGAGGCCCGCGAGGTTGAAACCCCGCTCGACCAGCAGCGCCGTCAGGTCGAGAAGCCCGTCGTCCAGTTGCGCCCGCGGCGCAATGTCGAATCCCCCACCGGCGAAGTGATTATTGCCAACGGCCATGAACAGCATGCTGCCCTCGAACGGATCCTGGCCCGGTATCAAGAGCCGGCCCCGGTATGGGTTCATGTGCAACGCCTTGACCATGCCCATCAGTGTGTACGCGGCGCCGCCAAGCGCCTTTTTTAGGTCCACCGGCGTCGTCGCGGTGATTTCGGCGCCGAAGCCGGCGCTGGCAACGTTGACGAAATTGCGCCCGTTCAGCACGCCAACGTCGATCTCACGACCGTCACGTGTACACGCGATACGCAGGCACTCGGCCAGGTCGGTGAACGGCAGGTCGCAGCCACGCGCAAAATCGTTCGCGGTGCCCAGCGGGCAGATGCCGAGTGTGACGTCCGGCTTGTGCGTGCCGTCACCGACGATCGCGTTCGCGACCGCGTTGATCGTGCCGTCGCCGCCGCCGGCGATGATGCGCTCTGCGCCCCGCTCCAGGGCCTCGCGCACGATTCTGGGCTTCTCCTTCTTATTGAAAGGTACCAGCACCCGCAGGTCGTGGCCCTCCTTCCGGACGGTCTTGATGGCTTCCTTAACCCGCTCTTCGTTGGCGGATTTGCGGTGCAGGATCAGGCAAGTTTTCTCGGTCATTTCATGGTTTTCAGGTTAGCGAATGTAGTCGACAAAAATGGCTGCGAAACGAGTCTGTGGCGGGAAACCAATAATGACCCATTACCACGGAAAATTCCTGCGCTGATCGTTCTTCGTCTCAACCGCGATCCAGCCGCGCAACCCGGGACCGCCAACGCGTCTTGTGATCGCGCATAGCAAGCGAAGGATTAGGTACCATGGCGGTATTCCCCGACATCAGCGGAGGCATTCGTCATGAGCAGTAGTGAAACGGCATCCGAGCTCGAGAAGCTGCGCGCGGAGGTCGCGGCGCTGCGAGCCGCAAAGGAAGAACCGGACCCCGAACGCGCCGCGTCCGAATCCGCGCGAGCCGAGCACGGCTCGCGCAGCGAGGATGAGAAAGCGGAAGAACCCGGTGAATTCCTCAAGGGACAGCTGGAAGAGCTGACCGACCTGCTCGAAACCGAGATTCGTGACCTCCCGACGATCACGTGCCTGGCCGTCTTCACCGCCGGCGTCCTCCTCGGCCGCTTCCTGCGATAGCGAGAACAACAATGAAAGAACTAGCACTGAAACTCCGCATCCTGTTCCGAGCCGAGATGACGCTCTTCAAGGCAGACGCGCAGCGCCGCGGGCAGGCGGCGGGCCTGATGTTCGTGTCCGTCCTGTGCGTACTCGTCGCATTGGCATTTCTCGATGTCGGCCTGTTTTTCATTCTGTCCGAAACGCGCGGCCATTCGAACGCGGCGTTCATCCTGGCCGGTGGCAACCTGGCGCTGGCGCTCGTGCCATTCCTGCTCAGCCGACAAACGAAGCCGAGCGCCGAGGAACTGATGGTTCGGGAGATCCGTGAGATGGCGATGGACGATCTGTCGAAGGATATCGATCGCGTCGCCGCAGATTTCGCCTCGGTCGGTGGCAGCATCAGGAATCTCAAGTCCGGCGTATCGTCGCTGGGCGGTGGCGGCGGCATGGATCTGGTCGGGCCTGCCGTCGGTTTCGCGATCGACATGCTCAAAAAGAAGAAAAAGTAGCATGGCGGAGGAAGACTTACCCATCGCGTTGGATCCGGTCCGGCTGGCTACCTGGTGCGTCATCGTAGCGGCATTGCTGGCAACCCTGATCATCGGTAAAGCCCTGCTGATTCCGCTGGCCATTGCGATCCTGCTATGGGTGCTCCTCGATGCGATTAGAGGCGCGATGATCCGCTGGGCGCCGGGCAACAGGTCAATGCCGCGCGGGCTGGCGACTCTGCTGGCAATCCTGCTCACGCTGGCCGGGAACTACGTCGTCGTCTGGATCATCCTGGCGCAGGCCGAAGCGTTCACAGCAGCCCTGCCTGCGTATCAGGCCAATCTGGAGACTCTGATGGGCCGCGGGGCTGCGCTGCTGGGTCTCGACGATCTGCCGACGACTGCGAGCGTGTTGAACCAGATCGATTACCAGCCGCTGCTGGCGGTGGTCAGCGATTCGATCGGGTCGCTGATCTCCAGCATCGCACTTATCCTGATCTTCCTCGGATTTCTGCTGGCGGAGGAAAGCATCCTGCCGGAGAAGTTGACGCGGCTTCAGAGTGATCCAGAGAAATCCGCTAGATTGCAAAGAGTTATACTGGATATCTCGACTACGGTTCAACGTTACGTCGGCATGAAGACCGGCGTCAGCTTGCTGACCGGCATTGTGAGCTACGCGGTGCTGGCATGGGTCGGCGTCGATTTTGCCGCTCTTTGGGGCCTGCTGATCTTCCTGCTGAATTTCATTCCCAACATCGGCTCCGTACTCGGCGTCGTGTTCCCGGCGCTGCTGGCCCTGGTGCAGTTCGACACGCTGACGCCCTTTCTGATCATCGTAGGCGGTCTCGGCGCGGTGCAGTTCATCATCGGCAATATCCTGGAGCCCGCCTTCATGGGCCGCACCCTGAACATGAGCTCCTTGATGATTCTTATGTCGCTGACTTTCTGGGGGCTGATATGGGGCCTGCCGGGCATGTTTCTGTCCGTGCCGATGATGGTCGTCACGGGTATCGTCTGCGCTAACATCAAAGGGCTGAGCTGGTTTTCTGTGGTCTTGTCCGGAGACGGTCGCCTGGTCACCGACCATAGGCAATAGACCATAGGTAATAGACGATCGACAATAGAAACGGATAAGCGTCAGGTCGTAACTTCGTAAAAGATCCGCCGCGCCTTCTCCTTGCCGATCATCTTGGCGATCATGCCCTGCGCCTTGTCCTGCGTGCGGATGTCGTCGACGAACTGCGCATGGAAACCGGCGATACGCTCGAAGCGCTGCGGGTCGGTCACCGGCTCCGCAGCGCGTGCCATCTGCACATAGTGCTCGACGTAATCGAGCGCGCAGGCCTGCAGGTCGTCGAGGCGCTCACGCGGCAGCATCCCGTAGATCGAGCACGGCTGGCGATACTTTTTCATCCACTCCGGGTAGCGATCGTCACAGTCGAACGGCGGATATTTCTTCATCCGCGCAATCAGCGGGTCTACGTGTTGCTGCAGGTATTCCTCGTCGTCGAACGGGCAGTAGACATTCAGGTGCGCGATCAGTTTGCGCTTCGTCACGAGCGCAAAGAACAGGAAGATCGGCGTGTCGTAGGTCGGTTCCGGGTAAAAGATGCAGTTCAGCTGATCGAGCGGCGGCAGCTTGACCCTGAAGCGCATGCCGAACAGCTTGCGGAAGCGCTCCGCTTCCCAGTTGTGATGATCGGCATCGAGAATTTTCAGGAACGACTTGGGCCGGGCGATCTCCGGATCGAGCTCGGTCTCGGTCAGCGGGAACGCCGCGTCGACCCGGTCGAATACGGACCGGAACAGGTCGTCCATTTGCGAAATGGGGACATTCTGCTTTTTCGCTGACATGTCAATGGCTACCGCGGTCTCGATGAAAAAGCAGAATGTCCCCATTTAGGCCCGTCGGAAACGGGGACATTCTGCTTTTTCGCTGCGCGAAAAACCAGAAAGTCCCTATACCTTCTCGAAATCGCAGGTCACGTCCTGGAACGTCGCGTTGGGCTCCCACTGGAACACGCGGTGGTTGATATGACTCTGCCCGCCCGCAACAGAGGTCGGCTTGATCAGGCCGGCCGACGAGACCACGGCGCCGAAGTTCTGCCGCCCCTCGAACATCATCGGGTCCCAGCCGTGGTACATATAGGTCATGCCCGGCTGCAACGCCGACGTCACGTGCGCCTGCACCACGAATGAGCCGAAGGAGTTGAACACGCGGATCATGTCGCCGTCCTCGACACCTCGGTCCGCCGCATCGTCCGGGTTGACGTAGATATCCGGTTCGCCGCGCTGCAGGCTGACGAGCAGAGGATCGTCACGCCACATGCTGTGGATGCCGTGGCGCGCATGCCCCTGCAGGAAGCGCAGCGGATAACCCTGGACCGAAAGCGGCGCCTTGTGGGTCGGCATGGCCTCCCCCTCCTGCAGGAACCAGTCGTGATCGATGTAATACTGCTGCCGGCCGGTCTCGGTGTGATACGGCTTCTTGCCCTCGACGCTGCGCACCAGCGTGTCGACGTAGGCCGTGTCGCCGGACCACATCACGCCGTCCGCTCCGGGCATGCGCGTGATGCCGTTCTCCGCCAGCGTGTCGAATGATTCTTTCGGCAGACCGGGATTCACGGCGAGCTGGAATTCGAGCGCGTCGCGGGTCTTGGTGTAGGCGCCGTTCTTCGTGAACATTCCGTACAACTGCCGGAAGTCACGCTCGATCGGCACGCCCATCGCGTTGTCCGGCATCGGCTGAACGTCGCGCGCCTGAGCGCGTTCGGATATCGCTTCGGCAAATCGCCGGTACAGCTCGAAATCGTCGACGGCCTCGCCCAGCGGCGGCACGGCCGCGTCCAGCACCTGCAGATACGGCGTCCACGGCCATAGCACCAGGTCTTCGCGCTCGTAGTGATGCGCGACGGGCAACACGTAGTCGGCGTACATCGCGGTGACGCCCATGTCCGGCGCGCAAGCGACAATGTGGTCGAGCTGCTCGAAAGCGTCTTTGCGCCAGCGCTGGCCGGATGCCCGCCAGTTCGCGGCATTCGTACCGATGTAGAAGCCCATCTTCCATGGCGCGCGGCCATAGTCCGGGAACCAGCCCTGCTCGACCGACTCCTGGAAGTATTGATCGAAGTGCTCGGCGAGCGGCTCCCCGTAAGCCTCGCGGTTCAATGCCTTGCCGCCCGCATGCGTGTAGTCCCAGCGCGACAGCGTCGCCGCGCGCAAGCCCGGCGGCAGGCCGTCGAACACGAACGCCATCTGGTCGTCGGCCCGCGCCATGTTCATGAACTGGAACCCGGTACCCGGCTTGCCGAGGTTGCCGGTGATCGACAACAGCAACAGGAACGCACGCTGGAGCAGGTCTCCGTGCAACCACTTGGACACGCGAAACCCGGAGAAGATCATCGCCGGGCCGTTGCCGGCAAACTGCCGGGCGACCTCGCGGATCACGTCCGGGTGCACACCGGTAATCTCGGTTGCAAGGTCCGGCGCGAACGCGGCCGAATGTTCCTTGACGAGTTCGAACACGGTCGTGACCTCGACCGGTCCCATCGGCGTATCGACCGTCCAGCGACCTTGCAGCGCCGGCCGCAGATCGCCGAGCGAGATTCGATCCGTTCGTTCCGGCTGCGGCGGACCGGGCATCGGGATCGTGAAGCCCGTGCCGGGCGCCGGCGCGATCGCGCCCGTGGCCTCGTCCCAGAAATAAAACGCCTGATCGGCGCCGTCGCCCTCCTCGCCGAGATCCGTGGCGCGAAGGAACTTGCGATTGTCCGTGCGCACGAGGAACGGCAGGTCGGTCTGTTCGCGGATATAGTCCGCGTCGAAACTGCCATCGTCGATAATCGTGTTGACCATCGACATGGCCAGCGCCGCGTCGGTGCCCGGCTGCGGATTCAGCCACTTGCTCGCGTGCATCGACGTCGCGGTGAACTCCGGTGAAATCGCGATGACTTCGGTCCCGTTGTAACGCGCCTCCCAGAAGAAATGGGCGTCGGGGATGCGCGTGACCGCCGGGTTGCAATACCAGATCAGGCAGGTGCGTGACTTGAAGATCGACGCGGCCGTATCGCCGAGCATGGCCTCGCCCATCGTCAGGTACACGCCCGTGGGCAGGTCGCCGACGCCCGCGAACGCGTCGGGCATCGGACTGCCGGTGATATTCGTGAAGCGGAAGTACGCCATCATCGACGCGCGCTTCATGGCCATCTGCGTACCCATGCCGAACGTCACGGACTCCGGCCCGTGGGCGACGA
>JBPCXI010000117.1:0-5275 GCA_051008895.1 Gammaproteobacteria bacterium
GGCCTCGACGGCCAGTCTGCGGTGCCGAAGTTCGTGCTCGAGCAACGTGTCCGCGTAGGCATCCCACGCATCTTTGACCTCCGCCGGCAACGAATTCCGCGCGTCCAGGCGCGGCAACAGGTGTGACACATCAAGGCGAACTTCAACGCCATCAACGGCACAGCCGATTTCCGTCTCGCTGCGACCGATACTCCAGCGCAAGTTCCACTCCGTCCGCGATTCACGCGCCTCGCCATCCGTATCAACTGCAATTCGTTCGGACAGATCCCGACGTATCTGGGCAAACGTGTCGCCCTGCACAGCATAAAATTCCCACCATACTGCGACGACGGGGCCGACACGCGCTGCGGTCAGCGGCCCGCCGGTCGACACCAGCGATTCGCCGTCATCGGCACTGAGCGTCTCGTCCCAGGTCAACGAATTTCGCGTCAGGCCATAGCTCATGTCCGGCCGGATGGCTTGCCCGAATGCCCGGCTCGCGAACCGACAATCCTTCGCCGAGACCCGGCCGGAAAAACCCGCCCGCGTCTCGCGCCAGCGAAATGCACATGACTCGGGAAAATCCTTCAGCTCACCGGGCTGCATTGCGCGCCAATCTGCCGGTTCGGAGCCGACAGCGGCATCCACGCGATCCGGCGCGAACACCCATGCACGCATCCTGTTCTCGGCGCGCGACGGATTCGTATCGAACGCGAAAATCTTCTGCTGCAGCAACGGACCAGCCGCGGACTCGCGATGCAGCTGATACAGAAATACTCGCTCGCCGAATTGCGGCGCGAGTATCGGCACGATCCGATGCACGATTGTGGTCTTGTCGTCGGCGCCCGGCATCGTCGCTTCGCCGGCGAAGTCACCACTCCAAAGCGCTGTGATCTCATCGAGTTCCGCATCGAGTCCCGCCGTCTTGCGCTCCGGCGACGCGCAGCCGACCGCGACAGCGGCCAGCAATAGCGGGATAGAAACTTTTACCAATTTCATCGCGCGCGGATTGTATCATCACGCTGTGACGCGCCGAATCCCACACATCGTTCTCGCGCTCGCGGCGCTGGTATCGTGCGATGCCTTCGCCGCGAGTCACCCGCTCGATCCGCTGAGCACAAGCGAGATCCGGGCCGCGGTCGATGCACTGTGGAAAGCAGGGCGCGTCGATAAGACGAGCCGCTTCGCGATCGTCAGACTAGCCGAGCCGGACAAGCGAGCCGTGCTCGCGTGGAAACCCGGAGACCCGCTTCCCCGCCGCGCGTTCGCCGCAGTCAGGCACGAACGCAAGCTGTTCGAGACCGTCATCGACATCGACGGTAAGTCGATTGAAACATGGCAACAGATCGCCGACGCGCAACCGGCGCAGATTGCCGACGAGTGGATGCTGTCGCAGCAGATCGTGCGCAAGGACGAAGGCTTTCAGGCAGCGGCCCGCGAGCGCGGGATCAAAGATCTCAAGTCGCTCGTCTGCGTTCCGTCGCTGCCCGGGTATTTCGGCAAGAACGAAGATCCCGCGCGGCGGCTCGGTCGAATCACTTGCTACGACGGTCGCGGCGATCGCAACTTGTGGGGCCGCCCCGTAGAAGGACTGGTCGCGACAATTGATTACGACGAGAGACGTGTCGTGGAACTGGTCGACACCGGGCCGGTGCCGATGGGTTCGGGCGGGCCGCCGGTCGGCGATGCAACGGACACAGCGATCCCGGATCTGCGCGCGAAGAAAAAGACCTATCGCGTAGACGGCCACGAAATCGAGTGGGGCATGTGGCGTTTCCACCTGCATGTCGACCCCCGCACCGGGCCGGTGCTGTCGCGGGTCGCAGTTCGTGATCCCGACGACCGCTGGCGCGACGTGCTGTATCGCGCCGAGGCGGCCGAGATGTTCGTGCCATACATGGACCCGGGCAAAACGTGGTATTACCGCGCTTTCCTCGATATCGGCGAATACGGCATCGGCGCGAGCGGCACCCCGCTGCGCGCCGGGCGAGACTGCCCGAAAGGCGCGACGCTGCTCGATGCGGACTTCGCCGATCACATGGGCAGGCCGTATAAGAAAGAGGGTCTTGTCTGCATTTTCGAACGCGCGACCGGCGACGTCGCGTGGTCGCATTTCGAGATTGCGCGCAACCGGTCGCGCTCGGACGGTCATGCCGAACTCGTCGCTCGCTTCGTCGTCTGGCTCGGCAACTACGACTATGTCGTGGACTGGATTTTTACCCCGACCGGATCGTTGAAAGGCCGTGTCGGCGCAACCGGCGTCGTGCAGGTAAAAGCCGTCGAAGCCGAATCGATCGATGCGCCGACCGCGGCGGCCGATACCGAGTTCGGTCGACTGATCCTGCCCAATACCGTCGCGGTCAATCACGATCATTTTTTCGCGTTCCGACTCGACCTCGACGTCGACGGGCCGATCAATTCGCTTTCGATCGACCGGCTGCGGCAGACCGCTACCGACCCGGCCGCGACCGGCACGCCGCTGTCGAGCATATGGCAAGTGTTTCCGCAGGTCGCCGCGACCGAGAGCGACGCGATGCTGACGATCGATCCGCAGCGCCCGGCCTTGTGGCGCGTCATCAATCCGGGCGCCCGGAACAATGTCGGCAAGCCCACGAGCTTCCATCTCAAACCCGGCGGCTATGCGGTGCCGTTGGTCGATCGCGCCACGCTGCCGCACACGCGTGCCGGCTTCACGAACCATCACCTGTGGGTCACGCCGTACGACCCGACCGAACGCTATCCCGCCGGCGCGTACCCGAACCAGCACGCCGGCGGCGCGGGCCTGCCCGACTGGACCCGCAGCGATCGATCGATCGAAAACACCGACATCGTGCTGTGGTACACGCTCGGTATGCACCACGTCGTGCGCGCGGAGGACTGGCCGATCATGCCGGTCGTGCACAGCGAGTTCGAACTGCGACCGTTCGATTTTTTCGCGCAGAATCCGGACGTGCCGGTGCGGCGATAGGAACGCTCCGCATCACGAAGTGCTATCGTTAAAGCTATGGTCCGCACTCTGCAATTGCTCGCGATCCTGATGCTCGCATTCTCAGCATCGGCTCAGGATCAGGTCGTCAAGGATGCCGAGGAGGATCCGGGCGCGCTGTGGGAATGGCGAATCGCGGCATTCGCCCGCTACGGGCCATCGTATCCTGCATCCGAGGAAAGCCAGGTCAACGTCGTGCCGCTGCCGATTCCGGTTTACCGCGGACGATTTCTGCGATTATTCGAGGACAGCGAGAACCCGATTCGCGGCAAGGTGTTCGAACGCGACCGGATCAAGCTCGACCTCGACTTCGACCTGACCTTCGGCTCGGACAGCGACGACATCGACGCCCGCACCGGCATGCCCGATCTCGATTTTCTCGTGCAGGCGGGCCCGGAACTGGACCTGCAGTTCACGCGCCAGGACTTTCTCAAGGGACGCTGGCACCTCGCACTGCAGACCCGCGCCGCGGCGTCGTTCGACGGCCTCGATCCGTCGTGGCGCGGCATGACCTTCAGCAGCGAGTTTCGCTACATTGCGCAGGTTTCGAGCCGCGACGAGTTCAAGTTTCGCATCACACCGACGTGGGCGACGACCGAGTATATGAAGTACTACTACCAGGTGGACCCGGAATTCGCCACGCCCCTCCGGCCCGCATTCGACGCGAAGGGCGGCTACCTGGGCACGGACTTCACCGTGAACTGGAACCGCCAGTTCACCGAGAAACTGTCGGTATGGTTCGGCGCCAGGCTCGGCGTGTATTCCGGTGCGCGCAACCGCGACAGTCCGCTGTTCACCGACGACGTCAACCCGAGCGTCTACGGCGCATTCATGTACAAGTTCTGGGAAAGCAAGCGCCGGGCGGAGCGGCCGCCGGAACGAGATTAGTCGACGAAACGAACCACCTGCTCGGCCCGCGCCGTGACGCGCGCCTCGTCGAACGCATACGGCTGCGGTTCTCCGGAGCGGTCTATCTGCAAATCCTCGAATTCAAATCGCGACCGATCCGCAAGTTGGCTCAGTGCAATATTCTGCATTGAGCGAAAGATTCCCGCGACGCGACCGGGCGTTTCCCGCTCCCAATCTTGCAACATGCGCTTGACTTGCTGACGCTGCAGGTTGTCCTGCGAGCCGCACAGGTCGCATGGAATGATTGGGAACCGCTTGATGTCCGCGTATTCCGCGAGGTCGCCCTCGCCGCAATACGCCAGCGGGCGTATCACGACGTTGCGCTTGTCGTCGGACAGCAGCTTCGGCGGCATCGCCGCGAGTTTCGAGCCGTGGAACATGTTCAGGAACAGCGTTTCGACGATGTCATCGCGATGATGACCGAGCGCAATCTTGGTCGCACCGATTTTCTCGGCGAATGCGTACAGCGTGCCGCGCCGCAGGCGCGAGCACAGGCCGCAGGTCGTCTTGCCCTCCGGAATCTTCGCCTTGACGACCGAGTAGGTATCCTGCTCGACGACGTAATACTGGATGCCGAGCGCGTCCAGGTATTCGGGCAACACGTGCGCCGGGAACCCGGGCTGTTTCTGATCCATGTTCACGGCGATCAGTTCGAAATCGATCGGCGCGTTATGCTGCAGGCCGAGGAGAATATCGAGAAGTGCGTGTGAGTCCTTGCCGCCGGACAGACAGACCATGACCCGATCGCCGTCCTCGATCATGGTGTAGTCGGAGATCGCGTTGCCGACGTTACGACGGAGTCTTTTCTGCAGCTTGTTAAAACGCGTCTTGTCTTTCTTCGCCAGTTCCAGCACGGCGGGCACCTTCGATCGCTTGACGGGCCGTTATTACAGCAGCCGGCCCCGGCCCGGGCAAGGCGCTCAGCGTTTGCTTGCAATCAGCGCCGCGCGTACCGGGGCCGGGTGGCCCTCTACCGTGCGCAGCGGGTCGTCCGGGTCCAGCGCTGCAGCGAGTGACTCGAAACGCATCCAGTTCGTCGTGCGCTGCTCATCCGTCGTCGTGCGTTCAACGCTGATGACCTGCGCGTCGACGAAGCCGGCCTCGGCGAGCCAGAGCTGCACGGCCTCGACGGTCGGCACCCGCCAGACGTTACGCATGCGGGCGTAGCGGCCGTCGGGCTCGAGCCACGGCGAATGCTCGGGCCCGACGACGAGCGTCTCGATGACGACACGGCCGCCCGGTGCTACTTGCGCACGCAGCCGCTCGATGTGTTCGCGCGGGTCCTTGCGGTGGTAGATCACGCCCATAGAGAACGCAACCTCGAATTCCGGGCCCGCCGGCAGTTCCTCGAATCGTAGCGGCAGCAGAATGTTGCGTTCGGCGAGATCCGGCAGGTAATAC
>JBPCXI010000118.1:0-3888 GCA_051008895.1 Gammaproteobacteria bacterium
TCGCCCGGCAAAGGAGCGGGGATCTCGCCGGTGCCGAAGTCCTCTACCGTAAGGCGCTAATCGTATCCCCGGGTCATTCGGATGCAAATCACTGTCTCGGCTTGTGTCTCGCTGGCCTGGGCCGACCGGGGGAGGCCGTCGAGCTGATTCGCGCGGCGATCGCGGCGAAACCCGGCGAGCAGCACTACTACGTCAATCTCGGCGACATTCTCTGGCGCCTCGGGCGTGCGGACTCTGCCGAGGAAACCTACCGTCTGGCGCTCGCGATTGATCCGGAAGATGCTCGTGCGTTGTGCAGCCTCGGCGAAGTACTGACGGCCGGGGACAGATTCGGCGAGGCGCTGGAGCACATTGGCCGCGCGGCTGGCCTGCGGCCGCGCGATCCGATGATAGCGAATGCAAAGGCCTCGACCCTGGTACGCGCGGGAAGGACGCGAGAAGCGCTCGCGGTGCTGCAAACTGTCATCGAGTCCGTACCGGACTTCGCGCGCGCGCATCACACCTGCGCCATCGCGCTCGCGGACATAGGCTTGATCGAAGAGTCGGAGTCGGCCGCCCGCGCAGCTATTGCGCTCGAGCCGGGCGTCGCGGCGTTTCACTGGCAAGCGGGCCTGTGCCGCTACGACGTTGCGGATTTTGTCGGCGCTGCTGATGCGTTTCGTGCATCCGTCCGCGCTCAACCTGGACTTGCGGTCGCCCACGCCGCGCTCGGTTTCGCATTGTTGCGGACCGGCGCCGGCGAAGAAGGCTTTGCGTCCTTGACGTCAGCGGTCAATATCAATGCGGGAATGTCCAGCTCTCTGGAGGCAGTCGATTACATTGAGCAGATTCGTACCAGTACCGGCGAGCAGCTGCCCGCATTTGCCTTCAAGGCGAGCCATTTGCGTCACGCGCTCGAGGCTGCGCAACCCGGCGGGTTGATTCTGGAGCTCGGCGTATTCACCGGCAGATCGTTAACGCTGATTGCCGAGCACGTCGGCCCGTCGATCCGGGTGCACGGGTTCGATTCTTTCGAAGGCCTGCCCGAGGGTTGGATACCCGGAGTCGAGCGCGGCGCTTACGACGCCGGCGGCGAATTGCCGGACGTGCCGCCGAACGCGACGCTGCATGCCGGCTGGTTCGACGACACTCTGCCGAGATTCGTGTCGACGACTCCGGGCAACGTGAGCTTCGCGAACGTCGACTGTGACATCTATTCATCAACTCAGACTTTCTTCAGGTCTTTCGAAAGTCGAATAGGTGCCGGCACCGTGCTCGTATTCGACGAGTACTTCGGCTATCCCGATTGGCGGCAACACGAATTCCGGGCTTTTCAGGAGTTCATTGCGGCTGCTGGCCGCGCCTATGAATACCTTGCGCTGTCGCCGATTACGAAGCAGGCGACCGTAAGGATCATCGACTGACCGCCGGCGTCAGGAGTCGTCGAGTTCCGCCAGCTTTGCACGCGCGTCGTCGATGCCAATGAAGCCCTCGGTGCCTTCCCGAATTGCACGTGACAGCTCGGCTCTTGCCCCGTAGATATTGCCGGCAGCCGCATATGCCATTCCCAGGTGGTAGCGCAGTGCCGGGACCTGTTCAGCCGCGGCGACGGCGCGCTCCAGGTAAGGGACCGCATTGGCGATGTCGCCCTGCCGGTAGTAAGCCCAGCCGACGGTGTCGAGGAAAGCCGGCTGGTCACTATCGCGCAGTTCCATCGCGAGCCCGACCGCCCTGGCTTTGCTCGCATCATCGGATCGCACGTCGAGTAACAGTGCTGCGAGGTTGTTTTTCGCAATCAGGCTGCCCGGGTTGTTGTCGATAATCTTTTCATATGTGTCGATCGTTTCATCCCATTGTTCCTGTTTCTCGTAGATCGATGCGAGGACGAGGCCGAGCTGCTCGTTGCCATTTGTCGCTGCGAATCCTTCCTTGACGATCGTGAGTCGTTCCGTCGAACCTTCGGCTGTCAAAGTGGCCAGACCAATGTAAGCGCGCGGCGAAGAAGGTTCTTCGGCGAGGAAGTCGCGATATGCGGCGCGCGCCGCGTCGAAGGCGCCAATGCTTGCGTGCGCTGCGCCTTCGAGGAACCGGGCTTCGGCGACCTCGGGATTCTGCGCTCGATGTTGCTGCAGGAAATCAATAGCTTCGTCAGCTCTATTGGATCGAACAAGCAGGGCTGTCAGTTCTCGCAACGCGCTGACAGCGGCCGGGTTTTCCGTCAGCGTCTGCTTGTAGGCGGCTATCGCCTCTTCCGGGGAGTCCTTTGCGGACATCACCCGGCCGAGTTGCAGTTGCGCCAGTGCGTTGCCCTCGGTGATCTCGACCAGCTTTCGTGCCTCCGTTTCAGCCACTTCAATCTCATCGCGAGCGAGGAGTGTCGTGATTAACTCGGCCGCCGCTGTCGCGTCACCGGGCGCGGTTTCGAGCCGTTCTCGCAATAGCTCCTCCGCGCCGCTCGTGTCACCTTGGCTCGACATCAGTCCGGCCAGCTCGGTGGTTGCCTCGGGAATATTCGGATTTATCGCTAGCAGTCTGCGATACGCGTCGGCCGCCAGTACCGCATCGCCGGCTCCGACGTGCGAACGCGCAAGCAGAAACAGCGCGGGTAGTGAATTCTCCTGATTCCTGAGTAACACGCGCAAGTCGGCGATTGCGGAGTCGTAGTCCTGGTCGGCGAAAGAAAATGCGGCGCGCGACAGCAGCGCATCGACGTTGTCGGGCGCATCGTTCAGTATTGCCTCCGCAGCCTCGCGGGCCAGGTCCAGGTCGCCGCCCTGTAGCCGGAGAGATACGATCCGGTTTCGTGCCACCAATCCGTCTTCGGTGCGCGGCGATTTATCGGCGAGCTCGCCGAAGACTTCCAGCGCCTGCTCATCGCGTTCGTTGCTTTCGTACAGCATGCCGAGGGCGAGTTGCAGCGACTCGGAATCCGGCTGCGTGCGGATGCGTTCCATAAGGAATTCTTCGGCCGCGTCGAAACTTTTTTGCCCGGCGAGATAGCGCGCCAGCCGAAGTTGACGCTCGCTGTCGGACGGATCTTCGTCTGCGATCTCGCGCATCATCTGTTCCGCGCGGTCCGAATCATCCGACTCCAGGTAGAGTCGAACCAGCGCGTACCGATATGCATCCTCTTCGGGAAAGTCCCTGGCGAGCGCAATCAATTCGCTTTCGACTTCATCGGCTCGCTCGAGTTGCGCGAGCAGTTGGACGCGGAACTGTCTTAATGGTTTGGAATCCTCGAGATCGACTTCGCTTATGCCGACGTTGACCGTTTCCATCGACTCGTCCCAGTCTTCGGAAACCGCGAGTACGCCGGCTTTGAACATGATCGCGTCGATGAAGGTCGGTTCGGCGGCGAGCGCCACGTTGACGTCAGCCAACGCGCCGGCGATGTCCCCTTGCCGGTAGTTGATTCGTGCTTTTAGCAGTCTCACGCGCGTATCGTCGGGCGCGATCTCATTTGCCGCCGCGGATTGAACGGCCGCTCGCTCGTTCGCTCTCGCGAGGAAGTATAAGGTCCCGAGTCGAATGCGCGCATCGAGGTTGTCGGGCTCCTCATCCACCGCCACCAGCAGGTGACCGATCGCGTCGGACCATGCCTGCTTCTGTTCTGCCAGCGTTGCGAGAATCAGGCGAACTTCTGCGTTACGCGGCTCGATCTGCGCCGCGTTTCGCGCTTCGATTCCGGCGCGCACCTGGTCATCGGCATCGAGGTATTCCTGCGCTTTTCTGAGGTATCGCTCGGCCCGGTCCTCGGGCGACATGCATGCAGCGACGGACACGATGAACGACAGGATTAGCAAATGTCCAAGTTTTTTCATAATTGAAGATCCCGGCCGCATCGACCTGGTTTCCAGAAAGCCGGCGATTTTAGCACCTGCCGCGAAATTTCTGCGTGGTCATTTCGCC
>JBPCXI010000119.1:0-5685 GCA_051008895.1 Gammaproteobacteria bacterium
GGAGGCGCGCGGAGCAGGACGCGAGAGCGCGCCGGAACCGCTTCGGAGGCGGCCAGGGATGGCCGCCGGAGATTTAGCGAGTCGCGAGAAGATTTCTCCTCCGAAGCGACGCGGGCGCGCGCATCCAACGCCGCTCGCTGCGAGAAGATTTCTCCTCCGACGACGCGGGACGGCGCGTTACAATCGGATCGCTGTCGCCCCTTTTCGGTATTGGGAGAAGTCTGATCGACGCGATTACCGCGAAAATCGAGGAATGGCTCTGGAGCCCTAAGCTGGACGCCGCGCCGCAGTGGGTGCAGCTGGGCGTCATCGCCGTACGCTTCGTCTACGCGGTGGCGCGCGACGTCGTCTCCGGTAACTTCACGCTGCGCGCCGCCGGTCTCGTCTATGTAACGATACTGTCCATCGTGCCGCTGCTCGCGATCATCTTCTCAGTTCTGAAAGGCTTCGGCGTGCACCGGCAGCTCGAGCCGTTCCTGTACAACTTCCTCGCCCCGTTGGGCGCCAAGGGTGCGGAACTGACCGACCAGGTCATCGGCCTCGTGGACAACGTCCAGGGACCGGTGCTCGCGGGTGCCGGCCTCGCGTTGCTGTTCTTCACGACGATTTCAATGGCGCAGAAAGTCGAGGACAGCTTCAACTTCGTCTGGCGCGTCAATCAGTCACGCAGCATCGCGCAACGTCTGACGGAATATTTGAGCCTGATCCTGATCATTCCGGTCGTCATGGTCACGGCAATCGCGATGCTCGCGAGCGTCAAGAGCAACACGCTGGTACAGGAGCTGTCCGAGTTCTCGGGCGTCGGCGAGACGATCGTTTTGACCAGCAAACTCGCGCCGTACGCGCTGATCGTGCTCGGCTTCACGCTCGCATACTGGTTCCTGCCGAATACGCGCGTCCGGTTCGTGCCTGCGCTGCTCGGCGGGCTCGCCGGCGGCTTGTTATGGACCTCGGCAGGCGGGTTGTTCACCACGTTTGTCGTCTCGTCCACACGCACGAATTCCATTTACGCGACGTTCACGATCTTCATCCTCGCGTTGATCTGGCTATACCTGTGCTGGCTGATCCTGCTCGTCGGCGCGCTCGTATCGTTCTATGTGCAGAATCCGGAGCACATGCGGCTCGGCTACCGGCCCGTGAGCCTCGGCAGCCGACAGCGGGAACAGATCGCGATCGGGATGATGCGGGCAACCGCAGACGCGTTTCGCGCTGGCTCAAAGCAGCCGACACCGGGCGACGTTGCCGCTTCCGCCGGCCTGCCGACGCTGGTCGTGCTGCCGGTCCTTAACCGGCTGGTCGCGGCCAACCTGCTGAGCCGCACGAACCGCGATCGGCTGTACCCGCAGCGCGATCCGGGAACGATTACTTTGCGTGACGTCATCAACGCGGTGCGCGACCCACAGGTTATCGACGTGTTCACACTCGGTAAATGGCCGGAAGAGGTGCGCGACGTCAGCCGCGGGATGGACTTCGCGCTCGATACCGAGCTTGGTGAGCGCAACGTCTATGATCTGCTGGAAACACAGGAAACCGATTAGTTTCCGGCGATCGTCATCTCCTCGAGCAGCACGGAACCGGTGCGAATCCCGCCGCGCAGATCGACGTCGTTGCCAATGTCGACGATGTTGCGGAACATATCCTTCAGGTTACCGGCCATCGTAATCTCACTGACCGGGTACTGGATTTCGCCGTTCTCGACCCAGTAGCCGGCCGCGCCGCGCGAATAATCGCCCGTGACCGGGTTCACGCCCTGGCCGATCAACTCGCTGACCATTAACCCGGTGCCCATGTCGGCCAGCAGGTCGGCGTAGGTCTTGCCGGTGTCCGCTACGACGAGGTTGTGAATCCCACCCGCATTGCCGGTCGTCTGCAAGCCGAGCTTCCGCGCGTAATAGCTGCCGAGCACGTAGCCACGCAACACGCCGTTCTCGACGAGCCGACGATCAGCGGTCTCGACACCCTCGTCATCGAACGGCGAACTCGCGAGTCCGGCCGGCAGGTGCGGCAGTTCGTCGATCGTGACGAAATCCGCCAGCACTTCCTTGTCGATGCTGTCGAGCAGGAAAGTCGACTTGCGGTAGAGACTACCGCCGCTGATCGCCGCGACGAGATGCCCGAACAGTCCGCGCGCGAGGCGCGCCGGGAACAACACCGGTGCCTGACGCGTATCGAGTTTTCTCGAACCGAGCCGGTTCACCGCGCGCATCGCGGCCTCGCGGCCGACGATTTCCGGCCCGGTCAATTCGTCCGCGATGCGCGACATCGAGTATTCAAAGTCGCGCTCCATGCGCCCGTCGGCCTCGGCCAAAACCGCGCATGACAGGCTGTGGCGCGACGTCCTGTAGCCATGCAGAAAGTCGTTCGAATTACCGTACACCCGGCAGCCGGTGCCGGTGCCGATCGATGCGCCTTCGGAATTCGTGATGCGCGGATCCGCATCGAGCGCCGCTGCCTCGCACTCCGTTGCCAGCGCGATCGCCTGATGCGGCTCGATCGACCACGGATGATAAAGATCGAGATCGGGAACCGACGTCGCCAGCCGCTCGGCATCGGCAAGACCGGCGGCGGCGTCCTCGGCCGAATATTGCGCGAGGCCGCAGGCGCGGCGAACCGTTTCCTCCACCGCCGGCGGGCTAATATCCGACGTGCTTGCGCTGCCCTTGCGCTGGTCGAAGTAGACGCTGATGCCGAGCCCCTGGTTACGGTGATACTCGAGCGTCTCGACGTCACGCATACGGACGGTGACCGACAGCCCGGTGCCGAAACTCGCACTGGCCTCGGCGGCGCTGGCGCCGTTGTTACGCGCGAGCTCCAGCGCACGCGCTAGCGTGTCCTGCAACGAGTCGATACCCGGTTCGAATTTCTGTGTCATGTTTTTCACACCGCTCGGGGGGCCAGGGAAATACCAGTCTACCCGGAGGAGCCGCGGCATTCACAGCCGGCGAAGGTTTCGTTAGAATCCGGCGATGGCTGTACAAGTTGGAATCATCATGGGCTCCCAGTCCGACTGGGAAATCATGCAAAACGCGTCCACCAGGCTGGATGACTTCGGCATCGACAACGAGTGCCGTGTCATCTCCGCGCATCGCGCGCCGCACGCACTGGCGGACTACTGCAACACCGCGGCGGAGCGCGGCATCAAGGTGATTATCGCCGGCGCCGGCCTGGCGGCCGCATTGCCGGGCACGGTCGCGGCACTGACACCACTGCCGGTCCTCGGTGTGCCGATGGAATCGCGCGCGCTGGGTGGATTGGATGCGCTGCTGTCGATCGTGCAGATGCCGGCCGGTATTCCCGTCGGCACGCTGGCCATCGGCAAAGCCGGTGCGATTAACGCCGCGATGCTGGCCACGGCGATCCTGGCGCTGTCGGACGACGATCTGCGAGCGAAGCTCGACGATTTCCGCGCCGCGCAGACGCAGAAAATCCTCGATATGCCGCCCCTCAAGGGCTGATTCAGGGTTTATCGCGACCGGTCGCCCTGCGCAGCCGATCCTTCAGCGACGGCTCCCAGCAGTCGGTATCGAATTCGTCCTTGATCAGGCCTTTGCGGGACTTGGCCGGCGGATGCGCTGACTCGTCCGCCGATGAATTGTCGGACGAGTCATCGTCGGACTTGGGCGCGGGCTGTTTTCGTGCTGAGTTTGGCATCGGGCTTCGACTGTCACGAACGACGCCAACTTACGCCGCGCGGCGGCACGAATCCGTGTCGGCGGTCACATATTCTGTGGGCGAATTCTGTGGGCGAATTCTTTGGGCGAATTCTTTGGGCAAATCTTCGGGGACACTCCTCGCAGAGGAGTGTCCCCATCCTGTCTTATCCCGTTCCGCCGACGGTCAACCCGTCGATGCGCAGCGTCGGCTGTCCGACGCCGACCGGCACCGACTGTCCATCCTTGCCGCAGACGCCGACCCCGGCGTCGAGCTCGAGGTTATCGCCGACCATCGACACACGGTGCAACACCGACGGACCATCGCCGATCAGCGTCGCCCCCTTGATCGGCGCACCGATCCTGCCGTTTTCGATCAGGTAGCTCTCGTTCGTCGAGAACACGAACTTGCCCGATGTGATGTCCACCTGGCCGCCGCCGAAGTTCTTCGCGTAAATGCCTTTGTCGACCGACGAGATGATTTCGTCATGCGTGTGTTTGCCAGGCAGCATGTAGGTATTCGTCATTCGCGGCAGCGGCAGGTGCGCGAACGACTGCCGGCGCCCGTTGCCGGTCGACTCGACGCCCATCAGGCGTGCGTTGAATCGGTCCTGCATGTAGGTGGCGAGCTTGCCGTCCTCAATCAGCACGGTGTTTTCGGTCGGCACGCCTTCGTCGTCGACATTTAGCGAGCCCCTGCGTCCGTCGAGCGTGCCGTCGTCGACGACCGTGCACTGGGTCGACGCAACCTTCTCGCCGAGGCGGCCGGCGAATGCCGACGTTCCCTTGCGGTTGAAATCGCCTTCGAGCCCGTGTCCGATCGCCTCATGCAGCAGCACGCCCGGCCATCCGGAACCGAGCACGACGATCATTTCGCCGGCCGGAGCCGGAATCGCATCGAGATTCACCAGCGCCTGACGAACCGCTTCGCGCGCATACTCCATCGGTCGATCGGACTCGGTGAAGTACTCGTAGCCGAAACGGCCGTCGCCACCGGTATAGCCCTGCTCGCGCTTGCCGCCGTCCTCGACGATGACCGACACGTTGAGCCTGACCAGCGGCCGGACGTCGGCCGCAAGGACGCCGTCACTCGAACACACCAGGATAATTTCGTGCACGCCGGCAAGACTCGCCATGACCTGCTGCACGCGCGTATCGAGCGCTCGCGTCTCGCGATCGATTCGCTGCAACAACTCGACCTTGTCCGCGTCCGCCAGCGAAGAGATCGGATCGACGGGCGGGTAAAGCTCGTGACCGCGCCGCGGCGAAGCGACCTGAACGCTGCCGGCCTGGCCGCTGCGGGCGATCGCGCTGGCGGCCTCGGACGCCTGCATCAAAGCCGGCAATACGAGGTCGTCCGAATAGGCAAAGCCGGTCTTCTCACCGGACATCGCGCGCACGCCGACGCCCTGATCCAGGCTGTAGCTGCCTTCTTTCACGATGCCGTCTTCGAGCGCCCATGACTCGTTGCGCGATACCTGGAAGTACAGGTCGGCGTTATCCACGCCGCCGCGCATTAACGCGTTCAGTGCGTCGCCGAGATGCGAGTCATCAAGACCCGTGGGCGCGAGCAAGGATCCGCGCGCGATTTCGATCGGGCCGGCGTCGTTTTGCTGTGTTGCTCTGGTATCGGTCACGTTGATCCTCTACAAATCATCGACGCCACGCGTCATAAATTTCTGCGCTGTCGCAGAACCGGGAATCTCTCGCGCAGCGTCCGCAATTCATCGGCATCGACGTCTGCACAGCCGTAACCGGCCGCATCGTCGAGATCCAATAGCACGTCGCCCCACGGTCCGACGATCATCGAATGCCCGAAGGTCCGCCGACCGCCGGGATGCAAGCCCGTCTGCGCCGCTGCGGCAACGAAACACTGGTTTTCGATAGCGCGAGCGCGAAGCAGAACGTCCCAGTGCGCGGCGCCGGTTGTCACCGTGAATGCCGCAGGAATCGCCAGCAAATTGACCTCGCCGTCAGCGACGCAGCGAAACAGTTCGGGGAAGCGAAGATCATAGCATACGCCGATCGCGAGCCC
>JBPCXI010000120.1:0-7134 GCA_051008895.1 Gammaproteobacteria bacterium
CTCGAGGAGATGGCGCCGCTATACGTCTATATGAACGTGTTCGCGCGCCCTGCGGGCGGCTTCGAGTTCTCGTTCTCGCGCTCCGGCGCGGTCGAGTAGCGGGCCTTGCGGTTGCTTGCGACCCGCGCCCGTTGCAGAATTCCGCTGCGATGAAACAGGCTCTTGAAATGCTGGCGCGACTGCAACAGGGCAATCGGCGCTATGTTGCCGGCGAGCGGCGATCCGATATCGCCAGCGAGACGCGCCGCAGCCAGCTGGTTGCCGGGCAGAATCCGTCAGCGATAATTTTGGGGTGCTCGGATTCGCGTGTGCCCGCCGAACTCGTTTTCGACCAGGGTGTCGGCGACCTGTTCGTGATCCGTGTCGCCGGCAACATCGTCGCGCCGTCGCAGGTCGGCAGCGTCGAGTTCGCGGCCGCGACCTACGGCACGTCGCTCGTTGTCGTGCTCGGCCATTCGATGTGCGGCGCGATACTCGCGACGCTGGACGAGCTCGCGCAGCCGACAAAAGACCAGTCGCCGAACCTGAAATCGATCGTCAATTTCATTCGGCCCGCGGTCGAGCCGCTGCTCGATGACGGCGACGACCGCGACGCGCTCGTCGCCGCGGCCGTGCGTGCGAACATACGCGCGTCGGCGACACATCTGCGCGAGGGCTCGGCGATACTGAGGAATCTCGTGACGCAGGACCGGTTGCTGATCGTCGGCGCCGAGTACTCGCTCGAGACCGGCGTCGTCGATTTCTTCGACGGCATGCCGGCAACCTGAACGTCGCTGCGGTACCTCATCGATTTCTTTGACGGCTTGCTGACAACCTGAGCGTCGCTGCGGTACATCGTGGATTTCGGCGATTGACAGGCCGGAGCCGTTGGCTTAAGTTAATCAGAGATTTAGACTTAGTCTAATCAATTGCCAGCGGCCCGTTGCCTGAATCTCGCGGAGAATGAGAAAAATCTTGGGTAGTCAGATACGTAGATTGATTGTCGCTTGGTGCTGCTGCGTCGTCATGGCGGGCGCGAGCGCGGCGTTCGCGGCCGAAGAGATTGCGCCGGCGCAGTCTCCGATACCGCGTGTCGACCGCGAACTCCTGCTCGCCTTCCTGGCCGACGACGACACGTTAGTGCTGATCGACGCCCGCTCGCCGGAGGAATTCGGCGAACAACACCTGCCCGGAGCGATCAACATCCCGTTCGACGCCGTGGATGCGAACGCGGAACGGCTCCCGGAAGACCTGCTCAAGCCGGTCGTCATCTATTGCCGCAGTGGTAAGCGCGCGGGTCTATTGAAAGACGAACTCGTGGCGCGCGGCCATACGGACGTGCAGGTACTGCCTCGCGAGCAGATTTTCTGGAAAGATGACTTCATGGTCTTCAACTGCAGCACGACCTGAAAATGAACAGCCCCCGATTTTGAACGACCGGTTTTGAAAGCCCCGATTTTGAAAGACCCGATTCTGAAAGAAGAGAGCACGCGTATGAAATTCATCACCCTGCTTGCCGGACTGTTGATTGTGCCCGGACTCTTGATTACGCATGGTGCCGGCGCCGAGCCCCCGCTCGGTTTGCCTCCGGTGCCGGTGCCGGCCACAAACCCGCAGACCCCGGAGAAGATCGCGCTCGGTGACAGGCTGTTCCACGACGAGCGTTTCAGCGCGACCGGCGACGTCAGCTGCGCGACCTGTCATGAAGCCGAGAAGACGTTCACGGATTCGCCGCTGTCCGTCTCCGAGGGCATCAACAAGCTGACCGGTACGCGCAATGCGCCCACCGTGGTCAACTCGGCTTACCATCAAACGCAATTCTGGGACGGCCGCTCGCCGGACCTGGAAGACCAGGCCCTGCATCCGTTCGTGAATCCGGTCGAGATGGCGCTACCCAATCACGACCCGCTGATCGCGATCGTGCGCAGCGATCCGGATTACGTGCAGGCATTCGCAACGGTGTTCGGCGTTAAGAGCTCGGCTATTACGATGACCGAGGTCACACAGGCCATCGCCGCTTTCGAGCGCACGCAGATCTCCGGCAACTCGCCGTTCGATCGCTGGTATTTCGGTGGCGAAGCGGACGCGATGAGCGAGTCCGCCCAGCGCGGCTTCCAGCTATTCCTCGCGGACGGCCGCTGCGTGTCATGCCACGTCATCGAGCAGGACCAGGCCCTCTTTACCGACCATCGCTTCCATAACATCGGCGTCGGCATCAACGACATGCAGGACCGTATCATGAGCGTAGCAGTCGCGTTCCAGCGCGAGAAGCTCGCCGATCCGGAGCTTGATGTCGACGTCCTGGCATTGACCGACGCGAACGTCTCGGAGCTCGGGCGCTTCGCGATTACGGAAGAGCTCAGCGACATGGGTGGGTTCAAGACGCAGACGCTGCGCAACATCGCCAAGACCGGGCCCTACATGCACGACGGCAGCATCGAGACGCTCCGCGACGTCGTCGTACACTACAACAACGGCGGTGTGACGAATGAGGGAGATCCGGTCAACGCGTTCCTGAGCGGCGGCATCCGTCCGCTGGACCTTACCGACGAGCAGATCGACGACCTGGTTGCGTTCATGGAAGCGCTGACCAGCCCCGAATTTGAGAACCCGGAACAAACAGCCAATACGCAAGCGAGGAACTGAGAATGAGCACAAATCGCAGAACATTCCTGCGGCGCGCCGGCGCCGGCCTCGCAGCAAGCGCGCTGCCAATGAGCATGGTGCGGCTGGCGTTCGCCGACGAGGCGCAGGACTTCACGTTTGCCTACATCTCCGACTCCCATATCCAGCACATCAAGGGAAATCAGTTCGTGCGCAACTGGGACCAGGGGCTGAAGCGCGCAGTCGCGGAGACGAACCTGTTGCAGCCGAAACCCGATTTTGTCGTGTTCGGCGGCGACCTCGCGCAGCTCGGCACGAAGCCGGAGCTCGATCACGGCGCCGAAATGTTGTCCGCACTGAACTACAAGACCTACGTCGTCATGGGTGAGCATGACTACTACCTGGACCTCGGCGAGCACTGGAGCGAGCTGTACGGCGACCAGTACTACAGCTTCGATCACAAAGGCGTGCATTTCGTCGTCCTGAACAGCATCCTGACCCACGACGAGTGGACGTTCGATCGCTGGCCAACCGCCGAGCAGCGGATGAACGAGATGGCCGGGCTCGATAACCCGAACGGCTCCCCGTTCATGGTCGGCAACAAGCAGCTGGAATGGCTGAAGAAGGACCTGGCCAAGGTAGCGAAGAGCACGCCGGTCGTCGTGTTCTCGCATTCGCCGCTGCAGAAGATCTACAAGGGCTGGAACTTCTGGACCGAGGAAGCCGAGCAGATCCAGGCAGCGTTGAAGCCGTTCGATTCGGCCAACGTTATTTACGGTCACGTGCATCAGATCCAGTACAACCAGATCGACAACATCGCTTTCACCTCCGTCATGGCGACGGCATGGCCATGGCCGTATCCGGCGACGTATGCGCAGGCCGAGAGCTTTCTGCCGGTGCTGACCGTGCCGATGAATCGGGCCGACCCGTTCAACGAGCGGGATGCAACCGGATGGCAGTTTGTGAATGTGAATACCGGTCGGCTCGACCTGCAGTTCAACCTGTACGACAACACGAACCGCACGGTCGCGTTCAATCGTGACGCGGGTCGGCCCGAGGACACGTCGTTTCAGCCCGAATCTGCTCGCATACCGCCACAGCGCCACTACTGAGTAAGGAGCACGCACATGAGATTCCCGCTATGGATATTGCTCGCCTGCCTGCTTGGCGGCACGGCCGCCGCCGACGAGTTCACGCAGGACGACGTCGATCGCTGGCAGCAGCAGTTCGAGGACGTGGCGACCGAAGGCCGTGCGCTATGGACGAGCGCGGACTTGGGCACAAACGGCGTAGCCTGTGCTCAGTGTCACCCGAACGGCGCGAACACACATCCGGAAACGTATCCGAAGTTCCAGAAGCAGATCGGCCGTGTGGCGCAGCTGTGGGAAATGATCAACTGGTGTATCCGCAACCCGCTGGAGGGTGAGGACCTGGCGGCAGACGATCCTGACATGATTGCGCTACAGGCTTACGTCTACAAGGAACGCCGCGGCGTTGCTCTGGCGCCGGGCAAACACTAGAACGGTTGCCTCGGCGCACGATGCAGAAAAGCCCGGCGAACGCCGGGCTTTTTGTTATTACAATGCTTTACCTGTCCCGGGAATTGTCGATGGTCGATGGTCGATGGTCGATCGTCGCGGAGATCTGATCGACCGGCGGCGAACCCGGCAGTAAGCTCAACGACGTTTTGGACAAGTAACGCGATATGGAAACACTCAAAGACATCGTCAGTCGCCAACAGGAACAGAGCCCCGAGTACTTCGACGATCCGGAGAAGGACCGGATGATGGCGGTGATACTGTCGCTGGCCGAAGAAGTCTGCGTGCTGCGCGATCGGCTCGACACCTGCCGCCTGCTCGCCGCAGCGAATCAGCCGTCGACGGACGCGAACATCGAGTCGCTGGACGTCAGCGCATCGGTCCAGGAAGAGCGACTGCTGCGGCACACTGAGTTTTTCGGCGCCGCGCTCGCCCGGGTTCAGCGCGGCCGTCCCGACTGAGGCAGGATCCTCATTCGAGCGGGTCGCGTCAGCGGGTCGCGGTCACCACGTACCATGGTATCGGGCCGTCGACGGCCTCGAGGTACTCCATCGAGATCTGCGCTGCCGGAAAGCCGGCATCGTTCAGCATCGCAGGCAGATCGGCGTTCGCGTAGTCCAGCCAGAACGGTTCGTCGTTATTGTCTTTCTGCCATTCCGAAATGAACTGCGTGAACGGATCCAGTCGCTCGCTCTGCGTCGGCACATCCTGGTGCAGGCAGACTCCGCCCGGCGACAGCAGCCGATGGCATTCGCGCATCACGTTCGGCATGTGCTCGCCCGCGACTTCATGGAACATGTTGTGGCTGACGATCAGGTCGAAGTGACCGTCCGGGAAGCGGGTCGCTGCGGCATCCATTTGATGGAAGTGAACCCTGGCGCCCAGCGCCTCGGCGCGCGCGTGGGCAAATCGCAGCATCGCCGGCGAAAGGTCGATCGCGTGAAACTCGGCTGCGGGGAACGCGGCGGGATAGTCCGCCGACTGGCTTCCGGCCGAGCAACCCATTTCCAGAATGCGCCGCGGCTGTAGATCGGGAAACGTGTCGCGAATGTGGCGAATCAGCCGCTGCGCCTTCGAATCACGTCGGCCGATGCCCTGGCCGAGTGCGTAGATGTTGCCGCCGGCCTCGTACAGGATGCCGGCCGCCAGGTCGTCGTCACCGCGGTCGAGCAGGTAGCCGCCGGGCTGTCCGTGAATGCAGACCGAATCCCGATAGTACTCCGGTATCTCGTCGACCTCGCCGAGCGACAGGCTGCCCTGCGGATCCCCGGTCCGTGCGCGCGCATCGGCGGCGATCCGGTCATAGTCCGCATCCACCTGCCCGGCCAGCAACCACCACATCCGGTCCTGGCTGACGCGCGTCGCACTGGCCCAATACTCGTAACTCGCGAGACGCCGCGTCGCGCCTTCGATCTCGGCCGCGTTCACCGGCGGTTCTCGCCCCGGGAGCAGCACCAGCGCCTCGTAGTCGGCGCGCAAGCGTGACTCGAGTGTCGCCCGAATTGCCCGTTTGCAGGCGAGCAGCGCCAGTTTTCGGCTGCGCCCGTCGTGGTCGGTGCGCGGTTGCAGATCGTGTGTCGTCGAGCGGGACATGCGTTAACGGTATATTAAAGCCATCACCATACCGCAGGCGCTACGCGCCGTAAAACGAGTCCAACCACGCACGATGCAACCCGCGGGGAAAACAGGCAACGATCTCGACTACCGCATCGTCTTCGGCTGGGGGCTCGGTTCGCTTGGCCTCGCGACGATCCTCAATACGCTGAATGTACTGCTGATCGCGTACCTGACGCTCGTCGTCGGGATCGAGCCGGCCGTCGCAGGCAGCCTGATCCTGATCGCCAAACTGTATGACGTCGTGACCGACCTGCCGATGGGCTGGGTTTCGGACCGCACGCGTTCCCGCTGGGGCGCGCGTCGGCCTTACCTGCTCGCGGCCGGCATCATTACGCCGCTTGCGATCATGATGCTGTTCCGCGCGCCGACCACCGATCCGATCCCGTACGTACTCGCATCGCTGCTGCTGTATGCGACCGGCTATACGCTTTTTAATGTGCCGTACCTGTCGATGCCCGCTGAGCTGACCGCTAACGTGCACGTGCGCACGCGGATGGTCGCGCATCGCTCGACGTTCATAGCCGCGGGCACGTTCTTCGGCATCGCCGCGGCGCCATTCCTCGTCGGATCTTTCGGCGGGGGCGAACAAGGCTATGCGAATCTGGGACTCGTCATGGGCGGAGTGATCGCGGTGGCGTTCATCGGCTGCTTCTTCCTGACGGGCGGCGCATCCGTCGCCGACCCGGGGAGGACGTTTGCGCCGCTGCGCGAGCAACTCGCGATGGTTGTATCGAACCCGCACTTCATCGCGCTAATGGCGATCAAGGTTACGCACCTGCTCGCGCTCGCGGTCGGCGCCGGGAGCCTGGTGTTCTTCTTTCGCTTCGCGCTTGGCTATGACCTGAAGATGCTCGGTCTGTATGGCGCCGTGACGACGGCCGTCTGGGCAATGACGATGCCCGTGTGGTCGCGGCTTGCACGCGTCAAGGGCAAGCGCTTCGGCTATTTCGTCGCAACGACCGGCTATGCGCTGATGACATTCTCCTGGCTCGCCGCCGGCGAGCAGGAGCCGCTCGAAATGATTCTTCTGCGCGCCGTTGGCTTCGGCGCGATATCGGGCGGCATGCTGCTGATGGGCAACGCGATGCTGCAGGACGTGATGGATCTCGACTATCGCGAGACCGGCAAACGCAAGAACGGAATGTTCGCCGGCATGTATAGCCTCGTCGAAAAGATCACATCCGGCATCGGCGCGCAGATCCTCGGACTCGTGCTATCGCTGTCCGGTTTCGATCGGCTCGCGGAGGTTCAGTCGGAATCCGCGGTCGAAGGCATCTACGTCACCGTTGCGCTGATTCCCGGCGCGTTGATGTTATTGAGCCTCGAAGTCATCCGCCGTTACCGGCTCGACGAGAGCCGCCTCACCGTGACCGAACCCGGCGGTGCCCGGCAATGA
>JBPCXI010000121.1:0-7585 GCA_051008895.1 Gammaproteobacteria bacterium
GCGTAAGCGAGCGGGCCGGCTCCTCGTAGCGCCGTTCAATGACCACCGGCAGCTCCCCGAGGGTTACCGGCAGGCGCTCGTCGACGCGGCCGACGACGAGGCCCTTCATCTGCTCGATGGAGGTGAACTCGCCGGTCGGATTGACGGCGTAGCGGGCATTCGGGGTGTCGAACTCGCCGCCGGGCAGCACGATGTTGCGTTCCTGCAGCGCCGCCTGCAGTTGCAGCGGAGACATGCCGAGTTCGGCCAGGCGCGCATTCTCGAACACCACGAAGACACGCTCCTCCTGCGCGCCGATGATCTCGACCTTCGCCGCATCGTCGATCAGCAGTAATTCGTCACGCACCTCGTCCGCAACTTCCTTGAGTTCGCGATAGTCGAACCCGTCGCCGGTTATCGCAATCAGGCTGCCGAACACGTCGCCGAACTCGTCGTTGACGATCGGACCGATTACATTCTCCGGCAATTCGCTCGTCGCTCTCTCGACCTTGCGCCGCAGGTTGTCCCAGATCGGGCGCACGTCCGTGTACTCCTCGCGGACATTGACGAACACGAGGGACACGCCGGCTTTCGTCTGGCTGCTGATGAAGTCGAGCTCAGGAATTTCCTGGATGACTTTTTCGAGCTTGTCGGTGACGAGCATTTCGACCCGCTCCGGGCTCGCGCCGGGGAAGAAAGTCTGCACGAGCGCGGTCCGAATGATGAACCCCGGATCCTCGCTGCGTGGCATGCCGAGATACGCGGAGACGCCGGAAATCAGCACGATCAGCAGCAGCGCCACGAAGACGCGGCTTTTTTCGATCGCGAAGCGGGTCAGATCCATCGCGCGCGCCGTCGCGTCAATCGGCCAGCAGCGTGACGATCTGCCCGTCAACGAGTCGCCGCACACCCGCGGTTGCGATCAGCTCACCCTCGACCAGGCCGTCGAGCACCGGGATGCCCTCGACGTTCGGTAACGTGTCGATCGTGACGTCGCGACGCCGCGCAACGTAGTGGCCGCTGTCAGCAGTCTCGGTGTCCGCCGCACCACCATCGACCGATTCGAGCACGAACACGTAGTTGCCGCCGCGATCCTCGCCGACCGCAACGAACGGAATCAGGATGCCGTCCGGCTCGGCGCCGGGTATCGACACCTGCACGTCCGCAGCCATTCCGGAGCGGATGTCGGCACAGTTTTCGCCGATCGCGAGCGTGACCGGATACGCCGACGCGCCGCGTTCCGCGGTGATACCGACCTCCGAGACCGTCGCCGCGAAGCTGCGGTTGCCGAGCGCCGCAATCGTGACCGAACCGGGCGCGCCCTGCTGTATCCGACCGATCCACGCACCCGGCACGTCGATGACGACCTCGGGGCAGTCACCGCAATTAACGCGGACGATCGGCTGACCCGCCGACACGTTCTGGTTCGGTTCGACGTAGCGACCGGCGATCGTGCACGCCTGCGGAGATCGCAGCGATGCGTAGGACAATTGCAGCCGCGCCGCCTCGAGCTGCTGCCTGGCTGCCGCGACCAGCGCGTTCGCCGACTCTGCCGCCGCCCGGGAGGTGTCGAGATCACTTTTGGACACGTTGCGGTTCTCGTACAGCTCGCGCGTGCGATCAAAGTTCGCCTGCGCGTTGCGCAATTCGGCCCGCGCGCGCTGCAGCCCGGCCTCCGCCTCGCGCAGCTGCACCTGATAGTCGGTCGGATCCAGTTGTGCGACGACCTGACCAGTGTCGACGCGGTCGCCGACCACGAAGTCGATCGTCGTCACGTTGCCGGGCACTTTGAAGCTCAGGTCGGCGTCGAGCGCGGCTTTTGTCACGCCGGAGAAGATTCGCTGCGCGACCGATCCGGCGGCCAAAGCTTCGGTATAGCGAACGGGCCGCACGATTTCGCCGGCACTCTCAGGCGGCTGCTCGCAGCCGGCGAGCACGAATGCTGCGAACAGCACCATGCACATTCGATCGAATCCAGTCGCAGTCATAGCCTCGTTACTTCGTCTTCGAGCGGCCGGCTAGTAAACCAGTTTGATGCCGCGCTGTTGAAAAAACGCTTCCACGGCGGCGAACCACTCGTTGAAATACTGCGGGTCGAGCATCAGCGAAAAATCGCCGGTGACCCGCAGCACTTCGATGATATCGCCGAGGTAGATGTACTTGGCTTCCGCGGCCGCGAGATCCGACGCGAGCGACGCGTTCTGCGCGTCGATCAGCGTGATGATCGACACCGCGCCGCTCGAGTACGATTCCGTCACGATTCGCAGGTTCTCGCCCGACGCGAGCGCGGCGGCCGCCGTGAGTTCGATAGCGGAATACGAATTCGCGACCTCCTCGAGCGAGATCCGGATGCGCGTCTCGACATCCTGCTCGATCGCCGCGCGGCGGCGTTCCGCCTGGCGCAGCGTGTAGCGCGAGCGGTTCAGGTCCGCGCGCAGTGCGCCGCCACTGAAAACGGGCAGCGAGGCCTGGACCCCGACCTGCCACGCATTGTCGCCGATATCGAGTCCCGGGATGCCGCCCTGCCCCGGCGTGCGGTCGAGGTTGTGCCCACCCTCGCCGGCCGCCGCGATATCCGGCACCCAGTACCGACGCTTTGCGGCCGTCAGCCCGCGCTCGCCAGCCATCACGAAATACTCCGCGCCGCGGATTTCCGGCGCGGTTTCGAGGCCCCGCTCGACGACGAAATCCTGCATTGCCTGCCATGACTGGTCATTGTCGATCAGCGCGAGAAACTGGCCCCGCGTAAAGAACGCCAGCTCCGCGTTTACGCTCGCATCGGTCGGCTGCACGGGTGTCTTCTGCCGGCGATTCAGGACCTGGTTCAGGCGATCCTCGGCCTGCCGCCGGGAAGTCTCCGCGTCGATCAGGTTGCGCCGGTCACCCGCGATCTGCGCATCCCAGCGCAGCACGTCGGCGCGGCCCGAGAAGCCGATCGACTCGCGAATGCGTGCAAGCTCGAGGTTCGTGCGCGTCACCTCTAGATTCGAGCGCCGCACGTTCTCAAGTGACAGCGTACGCAGCACGTTCAGATAAGCGAGGCCGGCCGCGCGCAGCGTTTCGAGGATGGCGGCCCTGTAGTCCTCGTCGCTCGCCTGCTTCAGGTACTGGTTGATGCGATAGCCGGCCCACGCGCCGTCGGAGTAGATCACCTGACGCCCGCCGAACGTCACGTCAGTGGTTTCCTCCGGCGACAGGACGCCGAAAGCTCGATCCGAATCGATTCGCGACCACTCGCCACCCAGTTCGAATTGCGGCAGCAGTTCGGCGCGCGCCGTGCGCGTATCTTCGTCCGCGAGCAGCGGCTCGAATGACGCGACCTCGAGGTTCAGGTTCGCATCGACGGCCTCGAGCATCGAGTCCAGCAGCGCGAGCGGCTCGCCCTGCTGAAGCCCATCACTAAATAGCTGCTCGGCGTCCGCGAGCACCGTGTAGCGCGGCGAGAAACCGATCGCCGACGCCGTGCGCATGTTGATCGCCAGCCGCCGGCTCTCCTGCAGGAAAACCGGAATATCCTCGGGCCGATCCCCGAGCAGAATCCGCTGCACGATCAGCGCGAGGCGCCGGGTGACACGCAGCAAGTCCTCGGGCCGGCCGACGCTGGCGAGCAGCAGGCCGTCCTGCACCTCACTGACGCCAAGCAGGGAGAAACTCTTCAGCTTGCGCTCGATCAGCTTGTCGGCGAGCTGGCGAATATCGTCGTCGCTCGAACGGAACAACGGCGAGACATACACCGCATCCGCGTCGGCAGGAATCTGCGCGGCCGCCTCGAGCACCGAGTCGCCGACCGGCACAGGCACGACCTCGACCTCGAGCTCGGTGCTGAGCGCACTCATCTTCGAGTCGAGGAATTCCGCGAAGGCGTCGAGGCTAGCCTGGTCGACGAGCGCCGCGAGCTTGGTGAAATTCGCGGCCGCGGCGAAGTCGCGCAAGTCATCGTCGACGCTGTGGAGGTTAGTAATGTAAACGAGGTTGCGCTTGCCGCTCGCGCCGTCATCGAACGGAAAACTCTGCAACTCCGGATCGATCACGATCGGCACGATGACCGGCTTAATCAGGTCCGGATGCCCGCCGGCAACGTGGCAGACCAGCACGCCGAGACACAGGATCATGTCCACATCGGGGTCGGCGAGCTGCCGATCGAAAACCCGGCGCGCGCCGTCGAGCGTCCAGTCGCCGACGAGTTTATTGTCGTCGGGGAAACGCACGTCGAACTCGCCGGCGGTGAGTTTCGTGACCTCGGCCTCGATCGCAGACAGCGGAATCATCACGCGCGCCTGCGGGCCGTCGCGAAGCACGCCGATGACGGTCTCGGCATGCGCAGCGGGCACGAACAAACCGGCCAACAATAGTAAGGTGATAAACAGTCGAGGGGCGGACATGTCGCCGCCAGTCTACTATGACTGGGTGACTGCAGGTATGGCGGTATCAGTAACCCTCGACGCCCGCCATGTCCGGAAGCTGGTGCGCGATGCCCTTGTGGCAGTCGATGCAGGTCTTGTCGCCGCTCGCCAGCGACGTCGAGTGTTGTTTCGATGCACGCGGACTCTGCAGCGTAAAGTCCATGTAGTCGAAATTGTGACAATTCCGACATTCGAGCGAGTCATTCGCTTTCAGTCGGGCCCACTCGTGCTCCGCCAGCTCCCGCCGCTTGTCGAGAAACTTTTCACGCGTGCTGATCGTCCGAAAGATCGTCCCCCACAACTCCTTCGTCGCCTGCGTCTTGCGGGCGATCTTGTTCGTCCAGTTGTGCGGCACGTGGCAGTCGGGGCAGGTTGCCCGCACGCCCGAGCGGTTCGCGAAGTGAATCGTGTCCCGGAGTTCCTCGTAGACGTTGTTCTCCATCTCGTGGCAACCGATGCAGAACGTTTCCGTGTTTGAGGCCTCGAGCGCCGTGTTGAAGCCACCCCAGAAAATAACGCCGGCGATGAAGCCGCCGACCGTCAGCGCGCCGATGCTGTAGTGGACACTCGGGCGCCCGATGTCGCGCCAGATCTTGCGAAAGTACTGAATCATGCTAGCCGCCCTCGTCGCCCGCGGCCCGTCGCTGCAGCAACTCGTCCATGTCCTCAAACTCGTTGTCGAGCACTTCGCGTGTCATGGTTTGCGTGACGTGACACTGGTTGCAAAAGTAGCGGCGCGGAGATACTTCGGCGAGGAAGTTGCCGTCGCGATCCATATAGTGCGTGACGCTAATCATCGGCGCCTGGCTGTCTTCCGTCTTACGCCGCGAGTGGCACGACATGCACTTGTTGGCCTGCAAGTTGACCTCGTAACCCCGCGTGTCGTGCGGGATCAGCGGCGGCTGCATCGGGTAGTTCCGCTTCGTGCGGATATCGCCGTCAACGACCTGCGGAATGGGACCGGGCTCCGCCTCCACGTCGATCGGCGTCCCGTCGCGGAGCGTCGCGATCTCGTCGGCAAAGGCGGTACCGGCGGACAACAAGGCCGCAAAGGTCAGGTACAGAAGACTACGTGTAAATCCATTCATGATCGCTCTCCTCAACCCTTGACGACCTTCACCGCGCACTTCTTGAAGTCGGTCTGTTTCGACAGCGGGTCGGTGGCGTCAAGCGTGACCTTATTGACGAGCCGCGACGCATCGAACCACGGCATATAAACGAGGCCGGCGGGCGGGCGGTTGCGGCCGCGCGTCTCGACGCGTGATCTGACCTCGCCGCGCCGGGAGATTACCTTGACGCTGTCACCACGTCGCAAGCCGCGCGCGTTCGCGTCATCCGGATGTATGTACAACAACGCGTTCGGCATGGAGCGCTGCAGCTCCGGCACGCGACGCGTCATCGACCCCGAGTGCCAGTGTTCCAGCACGCGGCCGGTACTGAGCCACAGGTCGTACTCTTCGTCGGGGCTCTCTGCGGCGGGCTCGTAAGGCAATGCGAAGATGATTGCTCTGCCGTCCGGCTTGCCGTAAAACTCCCAGCCGCTGCCTGCCGACACATACGGATCGGACCCTTCCTTGAAGCGCCACAGGGTTTCCTTGCCGTCGACGACCGGCCAGCGCAGGCCGCGCGTCTCGTGATAGACGTCATAGGGCGCTAGGTCGTGCGCCTTGCCGCGCCCGAACGCCGCATACTCCTCGAACAGACCCTTCTGCACGTAGAAGCCGAAGTGATCGGACTCGTTGTTCGCATGATCCGGGCTCGCGTTGGAGCGCGGGAACCGATCGACGACGCCGTTCGCGAACAGTACCTCGTACAGCGTCTTGCCCCGATGCTCGGGCTTTGCGGCGAGCAGCTCTTCGGGCCAGACCTCATCCGTCGTGAAACGTTTAGAGAACTCCATGACCTGCCACAGGTCCGAGCGCGATTCGCCCGGCGGCTCGATCATCTGGTACCACGACTGCGTGCGGCGCTCCGCATTGCCATAGACGCCCTCCTTCTCGACCCACATCGCCGTCGGCAGGATCAGGTCGGCCGCCTCCGCCGTTACTGTCGGGTACGGATCCGACACGATGATGAAATTTTCGGGGTTGCGGTAGGCCGGCAATCCTTCTTCATTGATATTCGCCGCCGCCTGCATGTTGTTCGTGCACTGCACCCAGTACACGTTCAGATCGCCGTCTTTCAGCTTGCGGTTCTGCTGGACCGCATGGAAACCGGGCTTGCCGACGATCGTACCCTTCGGCAGATTCCAGATCTTTTCGGCGAAGTCGCGGTGCTCTTCATTCTTGACGACCATGTCGGCCGGCAAACGGTGCGCGAAGGTGCCGACCTCGCGCGCCGTGCCGCATGCGGACGGCTGGCCCGTCAGGCTGAACGGGCTGTTGCCCGGGGTCGAGATCTTCCCCGTCAGCAAATGGATGTTGTAGATCAGGTTGTTGCACCAGACTCCGCGCGTGTGCTGGTTCACACCCATCGTCCAGAACGACGTGACTTTCGTGTCCGGATCGGCATACAACTCGGCCAACGCCCGGAGCTTTTCGACCGACACGCCGCTCAGCTCGGACACTGACTTCTCGTCGTAGTCGCTGACGAAGCGCGCGAATTCCTCGAACGTCATCGGCTTGGAGCCGCCGCTGTTCGGATTCGCTGCCTGTTGCTGCAGCGGATGCTCGTCGCGCAGGCCGTAGCCGATGTCGTCGTCGCCGCGGCGGAACTGGGTGTGCTTGTTGACGAACTCGCGGTTCACCCGATCGTTTTCGATAATGTAGTTCGCGATGTAATTCAGGATCGCCAGGTCGGTCTGCGGCGCGAACACCATGTCGTTGTCCGCCAGGTCGAAGCAGCGGTGCTTGAAGGTCGACAGCACCGCGACCTTGACGTGCGGCGCGCTCAGGCGGCGGTCGGTGACCCGCGTCCACAGGATCGGGTGCATCTCGGCCATGTTCGAGCCCCACAGCACGAACGCGTCGGCATACTCGATGTCGTCGTAGCAGCCCATCGGCTCGTCGATGCCGAACGTGCGCATGAACCCGCCGACCGCGGATGCCATGCAATGCCGCGCATTGGGCTCGATATTGTTGGAACGGAATCCCGCCTTCATCAGCTTGACCGCCGCGTATCCCTCGAGCGTGGTCCACTGGCCGGAGCCAAACATGCCGACCGACGTCGGGCCCTTCGCCTGCAGCGCCTCCTTGTACTTCTGC
>JBPCXI010000122.1:0-2508 GCA_051008895.1 Gammaproteobacteria bacterium
TCGGCGAGGTCGTTGCCGGCCGCCGCAGTGAGCTGCGTCCGGCGGTCGCGGGTGACATGATCGCGATCGGCGAGAATTTCCGCGAGGGCGCGAACGTCACTAAAGGCGAGCTGCTCGTGCAGATCGACCCGTTCGACTACGAGACCGACCTTGCGGAGCAGCGCTCGATGCTCAAGGAAAGCAAGGTCAAGCTCGAGATGTTGGGCCGTGACCTCGACCGGGCGAAGGAACTGCATGCGGCAAAGAACGTGTCCGAGCAATTCCTCGACGGCGCCGAACTCGACGTTGCCCAGCAGGAAGCGATCGTCGACCAACGCGAAATCGGCGTGCGACGCGCAGCACGAGATCTGGAGGAGACGCGGCTCGTCGCGCCGTTCGACGGCGTCGTGCACAACGTGAACGCGGCGCTCGGCAAGAACTTCAGCGGTTTCGGTGCGGACATGGTCGGCGAGGTCATCGACACGAGCCAGATCGAGGTGCGTTTCAACCTCAGCAATGCACAGTATGGCCGCCTGCTGCAGAGCGGGGAGTCGGTCGTCGGCCGTCCGGCGCGGATCGTTTGGGAAGTTGGCGACAGCAAACTCGAGTATCGCGCCGAGGTCCGGCGGGTCGGCGGCGAGATCACCTCGACGTCCGGCGGGGTCGACGCATATGCGGTCATCGCCCCGGACGAAAAGCAGGTATTGCTCAGGCCCGGCGCGTTCGTGCGCATCCGCTTGCCCGACATGGCATTCGCCGACGCGATTCGGGTGCCCGACACGGCTCTGTACGCAGAGAGCTCGGTCTACGTCGTCGAGGATGACCGACTCGCGCCGCGCGCGGTCGAACTACTCGGCTACGCGGGCAGCGATGCGCTGATCCGGAGCGCGGCAGAGCCGTTGATTGCCGACGGCGATCGCATCGTGATTACCCAGCTGCGCGAAGCAGGACCGGGTTCCCGGGTATCCATCAGGCAATGAACGGCGAGCGACGCGGCATCATCGCGTTCTTCGCGTCGCACCGCGTCGCGGGCAACCTGCTGATGATGCTGATGCTGTTGTTCGGCGTGTTCGGCGTCTCGCAGCTGAACCGCCAGGTCATCCCCACGTTCGCGTTCGACTTCATCATCGTCACCGCGCAGTGGCCCGGGTCGAGTCCGGAGGACGTCGAGGACAGCATAATCGAGGCGATCGAACCCGAGGTGCGCTTCCTCGACGACGTCAAGCGTGTCGACTCGGTTGCGTATGCCGGCATGGCCCAGGTCCAGATCCACTTCGAGGAAGGCTTCGACATGTCGAAGTCGCTGACCGACGTGCAGGCGGCGCTCGCTCGCATCACGACCTTCCCGGCGGACATGGAACAGCCGGTCATCAATCAGTTCAAGAACACCGACATGGTGTGCAAGATCGAGATATCGGGCCCGTTTTCCGAGGCCGCGCTGAAGAGTTTCGCGAAACGCATCCGCGACGACCTTTTGAATCTCGGCATGAGCAAGATCACGCTGGCCGGCGCGCGCGACTCGGAAATCTGGGTCGAGATTCGACCCGAGGTGCTGCGGCGCCTGGATCTGACGGTCAACGACGTTGCGGGCCGGATCGAGGACTTCAGCCTCGACCTGCCGTCCGGATCGATAGAAAGCGGGGGTGTGTCGCGACAGATTCGGAGCGAGGCAATGGCAAGGTCGGCACGCGAGGTCGCTGCGATAGAAGTCGTGTCGAGTGCGTCCGGCGAGAAGCTGCGCATTCAGGACATCGGCCGCGTTTCCGAGACGTTCGAGGAGGGGGCGATATCGCACGAGCGTCAGGGCGCGAAGTCGATAGGCGTCTGGGTCAACCGCGGCACGAACGTCGACTCGATCGATGCGCAGGAGATCGTTACCCGGTACATCGAGGAGCTGCAGGGCGAATTGCCGCCGACCCTGCAGGTTGAGTTGTTCGACGTGTTCGCCGATCAGGCGACGCAGCGCGTGCGGATGTTGATGACCAACGGCATGACCGGGCTGGGCCTGGTGTTGATCGTACTGTTCGTGTTCCTGAATTTCCGCGTCGCTTTCTGGGTCGCGATGGGGATACCGATCGCGATCATGGCCGCGTTTGGCGGCATGTACCTGTTGGGCATGACCCTGAACATGATCAGCATGTTCGCGATCATCATGGGACTCGGCATCATCGTCGATGACGCGATCGTCGTCGCCGAGCACACCGAGATGCTCCACCGACGCGGCATGTCGCCCGAGGAGGCGACCATGACTGCCGCGACCGTGATGTTCGCGCCGGTACTTGCGGCATCGCTGACGACGATCGCCGCGTTCTTTCCTATTTTGACGGTCGGCCGCGAGGTCGGGCGGATTATCCGCGAGATGCCGGTCACGGTCATGCTCGTCATTGGCGCGAGCCTCGTCGAGTGTTTCCTCGTGCTGCCGAATCATCTGAAGCATGCGTTGAGGAACATGGATGCCAAGGCGGAACCGAAAGCACCGTCCGGATTCAAGAAACGCTTCATCGATTTCCGCGACAGCAAGTTCAGCCG
>JBPCXI010000123.1:0-2585 GCA_051008895.1 Gammaproteobacteria bacterium
CCGTCGTGCTGCCGCAGACGGACATCGACACCGACCAGCTCATTCCGGCCCGCTTCCTGACGACGACGGACAAGGCCGGACTCGGCGACGCGGCGTTCGCGGAGTGGCGCTACGACGACGACGGCAACCCGCTCCCGGACTTCCCGCTGAATCGGCCGGGTGCCAAAGATTCGCAGGTACTCGTGGCCGGCAATAATTTTGGCTGCGGCTCGTCGCGCGAACATGCGCCATGGGGACTCGTCGACTTTGGCTTTCGCGCGGTCGTCAGCTCGCAAATCGCCGACATTTTTCGCAACAACTCGCTGAAGAACGGACTCGTTCCCGTCGTCGTTGACGCGGAACCGCATCGATGGCTGCTGGACAACCCCGGGGCAGAAGTCGAGATCGACGTCGAAGCCGCGACGATTACTCTGCCCGACCGCGAACCGATCGCGTTCCCGCTCGACGGATTCTCCAAGCATTGCCTGCTGGAGGGCGTCGACCAGCTCGGCTACCTGCTCGCCAGGGACAACGAGATCACCGCATTCGAAAAGAATCGAACATGGAAGCCCTGATCGCCGTCTTGCCGGGCGACGGCATCGGCCCCGAAGTCACGCGCGCGGCCGTTCGCGTGCTCGAGCGCATCGCGGAACGCGCCGGACACCGGTTCGAACTCAGAGAATCGCTGATTGGCGGCGCCGCGATCGACGCGACCGGGTCGGCGTTCCCGGATGCAACGCAGGCGCTGGTGAAAGACGCGGACGCCGCGCTGCTTGGCGCCGTCGGTGGCCCGAAGTGGGGCCCGGACGCACCGGTGCGGCCGGAACAGGGACTGCTCGCGTTGCGCGCCGCGATGAACGTGTACGCGAATGTGCGCCCCGTGCGCACGCACCCTGCCCTGTTCCCGGCATCACCGCTACGACCGGAGTTTCTCGAGGATGTCGACATCATCGTCGTCCGCGAACTAACCGGCGGCATCTACTTCGGGGACAAGCAACGCAGTGCGGATGCGGCGACGGACGTAAGCAGCTATACGCGGGCCGAGATCGAACGCGTCGTGCGGATGGCCGCGGACTTCGCGCGCGAGCGGCGCCGGAAAGTCACCTCGGTCGACAAAGCCAACGTACTCGAGACGTCCCGACTGTGGCGCGCTGTGACCGACGAGCTGTTCGCCGATGAATTCTCCGACCTCGAACTTGAAACGCTGTTCGTGGACGCGGCCGCGATGCACCTGTTGAGTCGTCCGGCCGATTTCGACGTGCTCGTCACCGAAAACATGTTCGGCGACATCCTGACCGACGAGGCGTCGATGCTGTGCGGGTCGATGGGCATGCTGCCGTCGGCATCGCTGAACCAGGATCGCAAAGGCCTGTACGAACCCATCCACGGCTCGGCGCCGGACATCGCCGGCCGCGGAATCGCAAACCCGTGCGGCACGATACTCAGTGTCGCACTGATGCTGCGCTACTCGCTCCGCCTCGACGACGAGGCGCAGGCGATCGAAGACGCGGTCTACGGTGCGCTCGAGGCCGGCTATCGCACCGGCGACATCGCCGGCGCGAGCGACGATGCGATCGGCACCGCCGCGATGGGCGACGCGATACTGGCGCGCCTGTGATGGTGGCCGCCGCAACAATCGTTGAATTGCTTGCCGCCGGCGCGGATGATGCGCCCGCGCTGCTCGCGCCGGAACGACCACCGCTGACGTATGCAGCGCTGCGACGCCAGGTCGCGGCGACGGTTGCACGCCTCAACGAATTCGGTATCGGTCGCAATGCCGCGGTCGCGATCGTGCTGCCGAACGGGCCGGAGATGGCCAGCGCGTTCATCAGCATCGCCGGCGGCGCGACGACCGCGCCGCTGAATCCTTCGTATCGCGAGGAAGAATTTGAGTTCTACCTCGACGACCTCGGGGCGGAACTGCTGGTCATTCAGGACGGCATCGAAACGCCGGCGCTGGCAGCCGCGACGAAGCTTGGCATTCCGGTGGCGACACTGCGGTTCGATGCTGCCGATGCGGCCGGCGTATTCGACTTGACGCTAAACGCGGCCGGCACCCCTGTCGCTCCGGAACAGTCCGGCCTCGCGCACGCCGACGACACGGCGCTCGTGCTGCACACGTCCGGCACAACATCGCGGCCGAAAATCGTGCCGCTCAGTCACGTGAACGTCTGCGCGTCGGCGACGAACATTGCCGCCAGCCTGGCGCTGACGCCCGACGACCGCTGCCTCAACGTGATGCCGCTGTTTCACATTCACGGGCTGATCGCGGCCGTGCTCGCATCGCTGCGTGCCGGCGCGAACATCGTCTGCACGCCGGGATTCAACGCGCTGCAGTTTTTCGCTCAATTGGCCGAGTTCAAACCGAGCTGGTACACCGCGGTACCAACGATGCACCAGGCCATTCTCGGTCGCGCGGCGCGCAACCAGAAGATCGTCGACGCGGCGTCGCTGCGATTGATACGTTCGTCGTCGGCGTCGCTGCCGCCGCAGATCATGAGCGAACTCGAAGCGACGTTCGACGCCCCGGTCATCGAAGCCTACGGCATGACCGAAGCGGCGCATCAGATGGCCTGCAATCCGCTGCCGCCGCGCGAGCGCAAACC
>JBPCXI010000124.1:0-12166 GCA_051008895.1 Gammaproteobacteria bacterium
TGATCAAGATCGAGAACGATGTCGATTCGACATTGACGTTTCGGCGTTCGTGTCGCGAAGGCAGCTGTGGTTCGTGCGCGATGAATATCGAGGGCATGAAGACGCTAGCGTGCACGCTGGCCATCGACGACGTCGAAGGCGACGTCAAGATCTATCCGTTGCCGCACATGGCCGTCGTCAAGGACCTGGTCACGGACCTGACGAATTTCTACGCGCAATACGCGTCGATCAAGCCATGGCTGCAGACGCGAACGCCGGCGCCGCCGGACCGCGAGCGCCTTCAGACCAAGGACGAGCAGGAGTTGATCAACTCGCCGTCTGCGTGCATTTTGTGCGCGTGCTGTTCGACCAGCTGTCCGAGTTACTGGTGGAACAGCGATCGCTATCTCGGGCCGGCCGCGCTGCTGGCCGCGTACCGCTGGCTCGTCGATACGCGTGACGAGGCGACCGGCGAACGCCTGGATGAACTCGAAGATCCGTTTCGTCTGTATCGATGCCACACCATCATGAATTGCACGAACGCGTGCCCGAAGGATCTGAACCCGGCGCGCGCGATCGCCGAAACCAAGAAGATGCTGGCCGCACGTCGTTTCTGACGACGTTACGGCGGCCTGTTGCAGCGTTGGACACCAGGCGGGCGAAACTCGAATGGCGTTGCCGGCGCGGCATGCGTGAGCTCGACGTGCTGCTGATGCGCTATATGCAGCGCGATTTCGATACGGCGCCGGTCGCAGAGCAGCAGGGCTTCGAGGCGCTGCTTTCGTTGCAGGATCCGGAGATTCTCGACTTGCTGACGGGGCGTATTACGGCGCAGGATCGGCATGTGCAGCATGTGGTCGAACGCCTTCTGTCAGACGCTTGAGCTTCGTTTCCCCGATCCCGCCGGGGCGTTTGCCCGGCCGTTCGGCCGGCGAATTCAGCGCATCCTCGTCCACGCATCGGGTGCATGGTCGCTGGGCCTCGCCGACGGCCGTACCGTCGATGCCAGCCTGCGTGCCGGCTGGATCGCGGCGGGCGGCCGCGCGGTCGGGCTGAGCTGGATGGGCGACGATCGTCGCCGCTACGCCTGTATGATCCTGTGCACGAGACCGGAACAACGACCGTGGCGTCGGCTGCTCGTGAGGCTGCGGGTGCCGATGACGACGCAATTATCGTAAAATCCACGCCGCTGCGATGCGTTAGCCCTCCCACCCTGCGGGTAGCGAAAATGTGAGCTGTGTCTACAAAACAACATGGTACCGCGAACTTTCGTGCCGGACGTGGGTCTATGCGAAAGGTGGCGGCCTTATCCGTAGACAAACGGAGACAGGCCGGTAATGGGAAACAAGGCTGACGATCAGCGGCTCGTCGAGCGTGCCCAACAGGGCGACAAGCGAGCGTTTGATCTGCTGGTGCTGAAGTATCAGCACAAGATTGTGAAATTAATCATGCGTTACGTGCGCGATCCGGCCGAGGCCCTCGATGTCTCGCAGGAAGCATTCATAAAAACCTACCGGGCGTTGCCGAAATTCCGCGGCGACAGCGCTTTTTATACCTGGCTATACCGGATCGCGATCAATACCGCGAAGAATCACCTCGTCGCCGCGAAGCGCAGGCCGGTCGATTTCGAGGTGGACCTGCAGGATCCGGAGTCCTACGAGATCAATGCGCGGCTGCAGGATAACGACACGCCGGAGCGCATCGCGCAGCGCGAAGAGCTGCGTGAGACGGTCGAGGAAGCAATCGCGGGATTGCCCGAGGAATTGCGCGTCGCGATCGTGCTGCGCGAGATCGAAGGCATGAGCTATGAGGAGATCGCCCGGGCGATGGAGTGCCCGGTCGGCACGGTGCGGTCGCGGATATTCAGGGCGCGTGAGGCCATCGACGGGCGCATTGGCCCTTTGATCAGGGATGACGAAGCGCCGGCGGCATAGTCGCCGGTGGTGAGACGAGAACGAGGAGACAGAGAGACGATATGAGTCACACGATAGACGAACAGTTGTCGGCCCTGCTCGACGGCGAGTTGCCGGCCGAGCAGGAGGAGTTGCTGTTGCGCCGTCTGGACGACGATGCCGGGCTGCGAGCCCGTTTCGCCCGGTACAGCATGATCCGTGACGCAGTGACGGATTCCGAGCTGCACGTTGGCGCACTCGGTATCGCGGACCGGGTGCGGGCAGAACTGGCGAGTGAAATGGCAGCCGTCCCGCGCGCAGCCGTCGCCGGAACCCGAGGTGCCCCCGGTGCCGGAAAACTCGGCGCCGGAATATTCGGCGCGGGGCTTGCCGCCGCCGCGGCGCTGCTGCTCGCGGTCAATCTGAATCCGCGTGCCGGCGATGCCGAAGATCCGCAGCTGGCGGCGCTTGCGTCGATGACCCCGGTTGCGGCCATGAACAAGCCGATGCCGAACCTCGCGAACGAACGACGCCGCGCGAACCTTGCGCCGGAGCGTATGACGCGTTATCTCGTGACGCATGCCGAGTACTCCAACTCAGCTTCCCGGCAGTTCATCGACTCGCACGTCGTGATGCCGGCGTTTCAGCGTGCTTCGTGGCAAACGGCGGGAACGGGTCGTTGAATCACGATTTAGCTCGCGCGCGGATGCGTTCAGGGTCAGGTTTGTTCGCTCGGATGGCGTTGATTCCGGCGACTCTCGCCGTAGTCCTTGCCTCGGTAACCCTTCCCGCGATAGCCCTGGCCGCGGTGGCTGCCGAGACGCCGAGTGGCTGGCTGGAGCGGATGGTCGAATCGGCGGGGCAGACAAACTTTCGCGGCACTGTCGTGCACATGTGCGGCGGCAAGGTTGACGTCGTCAATATCGTTCGCCGCGTCGAGAACGGCAACGTTACCGAACGCGTGAAAGCGCTGGATGCGGATGGTCGGGAGATCATTCGCAATGCCGACGAGGTCATGTGCATCATGCCGGACCGCGAGACGGTGACGGTTGACAGCCGCGGAGGCGAGAGTGACCACGCGGACATCCTGTTGTCGCCGGCATCGAGTTTCGCTCGCGTCAACGGCGCAAATTACCGTGTGCAGACGCTCGGGGAGCAGCGTGTCGCGGGCCGCAAGACCGAGGTCATCGCGATTCGCCCGACCGACGACCTGCGCTACGGATACCGCCTGTGGCTCGATCATGAGTACGCGATGCCGTTGAAGTACGAATTGATCGGCAGCGACGGCGATGTGCTCGAACAAACGCTGTTCACGGAGATCGAAATACTCGATCACATCGCGGAGGCGGAGGTCGAGCCGACGATTCTGGCGCAGAACTTCGCCTGGCAACGCACCGAGGTGCGTGCTGCGAAAAGCGCTGACGCGGCGCCGTCGGCGGATGAGAATTCGTCATCGAAATGGCAAGTCGCCGAGTTGCCGGCGGGATTCGTGCAGACCGCTGCAGAGATCAGGTCCGTTGCGGATAGCGCCCCGATGACACACCTCGTGTACTCGGACGGCCTCGCATCGGTGTCTGTATTCATCGAGAAAGATGTCGGCGTTGAAGAATCCCAGCCCGGCGCATCCCACATGGGGGCCGTTAACGGCTACACCACCGTCGTCGACGACTGGCTCGTCACCGCGGTAGGTGGCGTGCCGGTGCGTACCGTAATGATGATGGCGCTGTCGGCCGAGCGCTCCGGGGCCAGGCCCTGACCGCGCGTTATCGGGCAGCGTACGGCGGCATGTCGCTCGCGACCGGCACGGTGACGGCGGCTTCGCTGCAGTCCGTGACCGTCGCAGTTGACCGCAATATCGGTTGTTCGCCGTGCGCCGGCGGGACCGGTTGCGGACTCGGGCCGGTGCTGTCGATGTTCTCGCGGCGAAATCGGGTTGTGCGGCTCCCGGTTCCACCCGACCTCGAGTTGAGCGTCGGCGATCGTATTCGTTTTCCCACGCGCACAGACCGGGTCGTGCTCCTGGCTCTGGCCGGCTACGGCTGGCCGTTGGCCGGGATTATGTCCGGCGCCGCGCTCATGCATCTGGCCGCACCGGCGGCCGGCGACGCCGCCACGGTCATTGGGGCGCTGTTGGGGCTAGGCGGTGCAGGTTTGCTGACGCGGTTGACCCGCAACGGCGATGGTGTCGCGGACCTGGTCGACTCGATAACCCGGTTACCCGGGTGAATGGCACGACCGAGGCGGCGCTGCCGCCACTGATCGTATACAGCCGCCGGGGCTGCCACCTGTGCGAATTGCTGCTCGGCGAGCTCGATGCGCTGGTCAGAGGCAAAGTACCGATCGAGGTCCGCGACGTCGACGAGCGACCCGAATGGCAGGCTGCGTATGGCGAGCGGGTGCCCGTCGTCTGCTGTGACGGCAACGAGATTTGCCAGTACAATCTGGATCGCCGCGCGGTGCTGGACAGGATCGCCTCGCGCCACGGTTGACCCGATATTCACGACGGCTGTTTTCCCCCTGTTCGATCATAGATCGCAAGGCGCCCGGAGGCGAGGCTGCGCGGCGAAGGATGCCCCGATTCAATGCGTAATATTCGAAACTTCTCGATCATTGCTCACATCGATCACGGCAAATCGACGCTGTCGGATCGGCTCATCGAGCTGTGCGGTGGTCTCGAAGCGCGTGAGATGGCCGACCAGGTGCTCGACTCGATGGACCTCGAGCGCGAGCGCGGCATTACGATCAAGGCGCAGAGCGTATCGCTGAACTACGACGCGCGTGACGGCCAGACCTACATGCTGAATTTCATCGACACGCCAGGGCACGTCGATTTCTCGTATGAGGTTTCCCGCTCACTGGCGGCCTGCGAGGGCGCGTTGCTCGTCGTCGATGCGGCACAGAGCGTCGAGGCGCAGACCGTCGCCAACTGCTATACCGCGGTTGAACAGGGTCTCGAAATCGTACCCGTGATCAACAAGATCGACCTGCCGTCCGCGGAGCCCGACCGGGTTCGTCGCGACATCGAGGAGATCATCGGACTCGACGCGGATGATGCGGTACTCGTCAGTGCGAAAACCGGCAAGGGTATGGACGAACTGCTGGAGACCCTGGTTCAGCGCATTCCCGAACCGATCGGGGATCCGGCGGCGCCGCTGCAGGCGTTGATCATCGATTCGTGGTTCGACAACTTCGTCGGCGTCGTGTCGCTGATCAGAATCGTAAACGGCGAGCTCGCGGCGCGCAGCCGCATTGCGATCATGTCGACGGGCGATACGTATCTTGCCAATGACGTCGGCGTATTCACGCCGAAAATGCAGAGTCGCGACTGCCTCAAGACGGGTGAGGTCGGTTACCTGGTCGCGGGCATCAAGGATATCGATGGCGCACCCGTCGGCGACACGATTACGCTGGAGCGCGGTGCAGCGGACGAGCCGTTGGCAGGCTTCAAGCCGGTCAAGCCGCGCGTCTTTGCCGGTTTGTTTCCCGTGCAGTCCGAGCAGTTCGAGATGTTTCGCGATGCGCTGCAGAAACTCAGGCTGAACGACGCGGCGCTGCATTTCGAACCGGAGTCATCGGTTGCGCTCGGCTTCGGTTTTCGCTGTGGATTCCTCGGCATGCTGCACATGGAGATCATCCAGGAGCGCCTGGAGCGCGAATACGGGATCAACATCATTACGACCGCGCCGACGGTGGCATTCGAATTGGTGTCTCGAAAGGGGGAGCAGCTGATGATCGACAATCCGGCGCTGCTGCCGCCGCCCGGAGATATAGAGGAGTTACGCGAACCGTATATCGATGCGAGCTTGCTCGTGCCGCAGGACTATCTCGGCGCTGTGATCCAGTTATGCGTCGCCAAGCGCGGCGTGCAGAAAAAGATCGAGTATCACGGCAGGCAGGTGGCGCTCGAGTACGAATTGCCGATGGCGGAAGTCGTGCTGGACTTCTTTGATCGGCTGAAATCGGTCAGTCGCGGTCATGCGTCGTTCGACTATGAATTCTCACGGTTTCAGCAGGGCGATCTCGTCAAGCTCGATATCCTGATCAACAAGGAACGAGTCGACGCGCTGTCGCTGATCGTGCATCGGGATTCGGCGCGTCGGCGCGGGCGGGAATTGGTGGAGAAGCTCAAGGAGTTGATACCGCGGCAAATGTTCTCGATACCGGTGCAGGCGGCGATCGGCGGCGACATCGTCGCACGAGCCGATATCAAGGCGTTTCGCAAGGATGTGACCGCCAAGCTATACGGTGGCGACGTGACGCGGAAGAGAAAGTTGCTCGAGAAGCAGAAGGCCGGTAAAAAGCGCATGAAGCAGTTGGGCAGCGTCGAGATTCCGCAGGAAGCGTTCCTGGCGGTGCTGAAAGTGGGTCGTGATTGACGGGTGATGCCCGGGGTTGGCGGATGAGCGTGGATTTTTCATTGATACTGGTCGTCGTGACGCTCGGCAGTGGCGTTATCTGGGGGATCGATTCGCTGTTCTTCGCGCGGCGTCGTGCCGATGCGGCCAAAGAAGGGCAGCGGGCCGAGCCGATCGTCGTTGAGTACGCACGTTCGTTCTTCCCGGTGCTGCTCGTCGTGTTGGTCGTCCGTTCGTTTTTGTTCGAGCCGTTTCGTATCCCGTCGAGTTCGATGGTGCCAACCTTGCTCGTCGGGGACTTCATCTTCGTGAACAAGTTCACGTACGGATTGCGGCTGCCGGTTATCAATACCAAGATTATGGACGTAGGCGATCCCGAACGCGGCGACGTGATCGTGTTCAAGCTGCCGGCGGATCCGGGCACCAACTACATCAAGCGCCTCGTCGGCCTGCCGGGTGACGTCGTCAAGTACCAAAAGCAGCGGCTGTATATCAACGGCAAACTGGTCGACCGCGAGAGCCTCGGGGCATACCGCGGCGAAGGGCAGGGCGGGGCGATGCTGTACAATGAAGTCCTTGACGACAAGGAGCATCCGATCTTACTGATGCCGGGCCGTGGGAGTCGGGAAGGCACGTTTAAGATTCCCGACGGCCACTTTTTCATGATGGGTGACAACCGGGACAACAGCAAGGACAGCCGGTATCCGGGGGTGGGTATCATCCCGGAGGACAAGATCGTCGGTAAGGCGGTCAGGATCTGGATGAACTGGAGTATTCCGGATATGCCGAAGTGGGGACGTGTCGGCATGGCAATTGACTGACGAGATCCGGACACGGGTGCTCGAGACGGGTGTGCGCGCAAACTGTGGGAGACATTAAGATGAGAGATAAACAGCGTGGAATGACGTTGATCAGCATGGCGATTATCGCGGCATTTGTCGCGTCTTACGGATTCGCTGTGCTGAAAGTCGTGCCGTTCTACCTTGAGCAAATCAAGGTATCTCGGGTCCTGAACGACGTTCAGGCGGAGCTCAGCGGCAAATCGGCGTCGCTGTTGCAGATCAAGGATGCCATAGACAAGCGCCTGAACATCGAGGCCGTCAACGATCTGCGGGCCAAGGATTTTTCCATCAAAAGGGCTGGCACCGCCTACACCGTCCAGGCGACGTTCGAGCGGCGCGCATCATACTTCGGCAACCTGTATCTCGTCGTTGCCTTCGACGAGATGGTCGAGATCAAGCGTTGACCCGAGCCGAGAATTGGTGTGACAAGGCCTTTGGCTACCAATTTTCGGATGCAGGCCTGCTAGCACGGGCGCTGACTCACCGCAGCGCCGCCCCGGACAATAACGAACGCCTGGAGTTTCTGGGTGACGCGGTCCTCGGGCTCGTCATCGCCGGCGCCGTATTCGACGCGAAACCGGATGCGGACGAAGGCACGCTGAGTCGCTACCGCGCAGACCTCGTGCGGGGCGAGTCGCTCGCCGAGATCGCGCGGGAACTGGAGCTCGCGCCCTACCTTGTGATGGGCAGCGGCGAGCATCGCACCGGTGGTCATCAGCGGGCGTCGGTCCTTGCCAACGCGCTCGAAGCGTTGTTCGGCGCTATCCTGATTGACGGCGGGTTCGAAGCAGCGCAGCGCGCGATTCTGCGCGTATTCGCGACGCGACTCGCAAAGCTGCCGCTCGAATCGGAACTGAAAGACCCGAAGACGCGCCTGCAGGAGTTGTTGCAGGCCCGTGGGCTGGCGCCACCGGAGTACGAGCTGGTCGGCAGTACCGGCGCCGATCATGCGCGCACGTTCGAGTCGAGCTGCTGCATCGAGGCGCTGAGCATTTCGACGAGCGGCTGCGGCACCAGTCGGCGGCGAGCCGAGCAGGCTGCAGCCGGCGAGGCGCTCGCGTTGTTCGATGATGACTGATCCCGTGGACACGCCGCATCCATTTCGCGCCGGTTTCGTCGCGGTCGTCGGTCGGCCGAACACCGGCAAGTCGACGCTGGTCAACGCGCTCGTCGGTGAGAAAATCAGTATTGTCACGTCGAAACCGCAGACGACCCGGCACAGCATCCTGGGCATCCTGCAGCAGCCCGACGCGCAGATCATTCTCGTCGACACCCCGGGAATTCACACCGGCGCACGCAAGCTGATTAATCGCGCGATGAACCGCGCTGCGTCAGCGGCGCTGTCTGGCGCCGACCTGGCGCTGTTCGTGGTCGAGGCTACGAATTGGACACGGGAAGACGAAAATGTCGCGCAAAAGTTGCGCGACGCGCGCTTGCCGACGATGCTCATCGTCAACAAGCTTGATCTTTTGCCGAGACGCGAGGATGTCCTGCCCGTATTGCAGGAGTATCAGGGGCATGGCGAATTCATCGAAATCGTGCCGGTGTCCGCGCGGCAAGACACCAACCTCGATCGTTTGCCGGAGCTCATCAGCGCGCAGCTTCCCGAGAGCGAAGCTTTGTTTCCGGATGATGCGATAACGGACCGCGGCATGGAATTTCGGATCGCGGAGGTCTTCCGCGAAAAGCTGCTCGCCATGCTGCACAATGAGGTGCCGTACGGGCTTGCTGTCGAGGTTGCCGCGCTCGAGGTGCGGGGAGATCTGACGCTGGTAGATGCGGTGATCTGGGTCGAACGGGAAACGCATCGGGGTATCGTCATCGGCAGTGCCGGCGCCCGGTTGAAGAAAGTCGGCACGGATGCCCGGGTCGAACTTGAGCAACTTTTCAGTCGGCGGTTCTACGTAAAGGCGCACGTCAAGGTCAAGGAGAACTGGAGTGACAACGCGCGCGCATTGCGTCAGCTCGGCTACGAGGAGTCGCCGTGAACGCTGCCGTCGAGCGCGTCGACATGGAGGCGGCGTTCCTGCTTCACGCGCGTGCGTATCGGGAAACCAGTGAAATTCTCGAGGTTTTCAGCCAGCAGCACGGCCGCATTGGCATCGTCGCAAACGGCGCAAAACGCCCCAAGTCGAGGTGGCGCGGCGTATTGCGACCGTTCCAGCCGCTGCGACTGTCGTGGTCCGGGCGCGGCACTTTGTATACCCTGCGCTCGGCCGAACCGTCGGCGCCGCCGTTTGAGGTTGCCGGAGTCGGCCTGATGTCTGCTTATTATCTCAATGAGCTGCTGATTGCACTGATGCACCGCGCCGACGCGCACCCGCTGCTGTTCGCGCACTATGCCGCGGCGCTCGATGCACTCGCGTGCGAGAACGATCCGGAAACGGTGTTGCGTCGCTTCGAGGTGTCGTTGCTGGGCGAGATCGGCTACGGTCTCGTGCTCGATGCCGATGTGATTGCACACGAGCCGCTGGTCGCCGACCGCCATTACGAGTATGTTGTCGACCGCGGTCCGGTGCCCGTCGACGCGGACTACGAGGGCGACCTCGTGTTTTCCGGCACGGACCTGATCGCGATTCGCGGCGGCGAGTTTAGTGGTCCGGCGCAGCTGCGCGCGGCAAAGCGTCTGCTGCGGCCGGTATTACACTGGGCGCTGGGCGGCAAGACGCTACGTACGCGCGAAGTCCTGGCCGCGATGGCTCAATGAACCGCCATGACGACGACCACGGGATTCGGGTAAACGACAGATGAGTGAGCACGCCGAAATTCACCTCGGTGTCAACGTCGATCACATCGCGACGTTGCGCCAGGCGCGGGGGACCGATTACCCGGATCCGGTCGCCGCCGCGCTGCTGGCCGAGTCGGCCGGCGCGGACTCGATCACGGTACATCTGCGTGAAGACCGGCGGCACATCCAGGATCACGACGTGCGCCGTCTGGCCGAGCGCATGCGGACACGGATGAACCTGGAGATGGCCGTGACCGACGAGATGCTCGGCATCGCCGTCGACGTCGCGCCCAGCGACTGCTGCCTCGTCCCCGAGCGTCGGGAAGAGCTGACGACCGAAGGTGGCCTCGACGTATGCAGCCAACTCGAGCGTATCGGCGCAGCGTGCCGGACGCTGACGGCGGCCGGAATCCGGGCGTCGTTGTTCATCGATCCGGAGGCCGAGCAGCTTGAGGCCGCCGCTGCGGCCGGCGCGCCGGTTGTCGAGCTGCACACCGGGTGCTTCGCGGACGCGGCGACCGCAGACGCGTCGGCTTTCGAACTCGAGCGCGTGCGAACCGCTGCCCGGCGGGGCCAGGAACTCGGGCTGACCGTTCACGCCGGCCACGGCCTGCACTATGAGAACGTTGGCGACATCGCTGCGATTCCTGCAATCGTCGAGCTCAACATCGGTCACTCGATCGTCGCACGTGCGGCGTTTGACGGCATCGCGATCGCGGTCCGCGATATGAAACACCTGATGACGGCGGCGAGGGCGGCATGATTTTCGGCATCGGTACCGACATCCTGCGCGCTGACCGGATCGCGAAAGCGTATAGCACCTGGGGGGACCGTTTCGCACGGCGTATCCTGATGCCCGAAGAGCTCGAATTATTCGCCGGTCGCAAGCAGCCGGAGCGGTATTTGGGCATGCGTTTTGCCGCCAAGGAAGCGGTCGTCAAGGCGATGGGTACCGGATTCGCGAACGGGATGTGGGTGCGCGACACCGGAGTGCTGCCCGACCGTTTCGGCCGTCCCGAGATCATCTTCTCCGCGCGTGGCCGCGCGCGCTGCGACGAACTCGGCATCGGCGATGGCTTCCTGACGTTGAGCGACGAGGCGGGCCTGATCGTAGCGGTCGCGATTTTGATGAGAAAACAATGAGCTACCTGGTATTCGACATCGAAACGATCCCGGACGTCGAGCTCGGCAAGAAACTGCTGTCGATTGACGATCTGTCGGACAAAGACGCCGCGAAAGCGATGACGTTCCGTCACTTGCAGGACACCGGCAGCGATTTCCTGCCGCTGTACCAGCATCGCGTTGTCGCGATATCCGTCGCGCTGCGTGCCGGAAATGATCTTAAGATCTGGAGCCTGGGGGATGCAGACAGCGACGAGGCGGATCTCGTGCGTCGTTTCTACGACGGACTCGAGCAGTTCAGCCCCGATCTCGTGTCCTGGAACGGCGGCGGCTTCGACCTGCCCGTGTTGCACTATCGCGCGCTGCTGCACGGTATTGCGGCGCCCCGTTACTGGGAGACCGGCGACGAGGACCGCAGTTTTCGCTATAACAACTATCTCAGCCGCTTTCACTGGCGTCACATCGACGTCATGGATGTGCTCTCCGGATTCAACCCGCGGGCGCGGGCCGGTCTCGATGTGATCGCAGTCATGCTCGGCTTCCCGGGCAAGATGGGGTTGAAGGGAGACCGCGTCTGGGACTTCTATCTCGACGGCAAACTCGACGCGATCCGCAACTACTGCGAGACCGACGTGCTGAATACCTATCTCGTGTTTCTGCGCTTCCAGCACATGCGGGGCATGCTGGACGACACGCAGCTCGACGACGAACTCCGCCGCGTGCGCGAGCTGCTCGAAGCCGCTCCGGAACCTCACCTTAAGGAGTTTCTCGCCGCCTGGGAGCAGCCGGAGGCCACCGGTTGAGCCGCAACGTCCGCGAGCCGGAAACGGGCACGATCATCGACATGACCCTGGACGGCCGCGGTGTTGCGCGGCCGCCCGGCAAGACCGTCTTCGTTGACGGCGCCGTCACCGGCGAGACGGTGCGGTTCGTGCGCCGGCGCCGCAAACGCAATTTCGACGAGGCCGAGTTGCTCGAGGTAATTGAACCGTCGACGCGCCGGATCGAACCGCGATGCGCGAGTTTCGGCGTGTGCGGTGGCTGTTCACTGCAGCACCTGGCGCCGGGCGATCAACTCGAGATGAAACAGGACGCGCTGCTCGATGCGTTGCGCCGGATCGGCACGGTCGAGCCCGCCAGGGTCCTCGATCCGATCAGCGCGTCGCCCTGGGGATACCGCCGCAAGGCGCGTCTGGCGGTCAAGCACGTGACGAAGAAGGGGCGGGTGCTGGTCGGGTTTCGCGAACG
>JBPCXI010000125.1:0-14047 GCA_051008895.1 Gammaproteobacteria bacterium
GCATCGGCCGCTACGGCTTCACGTTGCCGATGGACGAGGCCCGCGCACAGGTCGCGATCGACCTGTCGGGCCGCCCGTATTTCGTGTTCGAAGGCGAATTCGGCCGCGACAGCGTCGGCGAACTGCCGACCGAACTCGTGCCGCACTTTTTTCGGTCGCTGGCCGACAGCCTCGGCGCCGCGTGGCACCTGACCGTCAGCGGCGAGAACACGCACCACCAGATCGAAGCGTGCTTCAAGGCCGGCGGCCGCGCGCTGCGCCAGGCCACTGCGCGCACGGGCACCGAGCTACCCAGCACCAAGGGCACACTGTAGCGACAAGGTCGCTTTAGAGGGGTCAGACCCCAAGTAACAAGCAAGATTGATGAATCAAAGTGCGACGAAATATGCTTGACGAAACCAGGGGTCTGACCCCATTCAATCGCAACATTGACCCCGATCGGTCGTGAGCGAGAAACAGGTCGCAATCATCGACGGCGGCGGCGCGAACATCGCGTCGCTGCAATTCGCGCTCGGCCGGCTCGACTGTGCGTCGAAGCTGACCGTCGACCCGGACGTAATCCGATCCGCGACGCACGTAATCCTGCCCGGCGTCGGTGCGGCGGCAGACTCGATGCGGCGGCTCGAAGACGCCAACCTGACGGACCTGATTCCGACGCTGCGCCAGCCGTTTCTCGGTATCTGCCTCGGCCTGCAATTGCTATTCGACGCGTCCGAGGAAAACGACGCGCGCTGCCTCGGGGTGTTTCCTGGCACGGCGAGGCTGTTCGACGCGACCGCGGACCTGCCGGTGCCGCACATGGGCTGGAACCGCATCGAACGGACGCGGGATTCGGACCTGCTCGACGGCATCCCGGACGGCTCACATTTTTATTTCGTGCACAGCTATGCGCTCGACCCGACCGACGACACGCTGGCGACTGCGGACTATGGGACGCCGTTCACCGCCATCGTCGAGCGCGACAACTTCGCGGCCGCGCAATTTCACCCCGAGCGCTCCGGCGCGTTCGGGGCCCGCTTGCTGAAAAACTTCCTGGAGCGGCGGACATGAGCGAGGCGCGACCACGCATGGAAGTGATACCGGCGATCGACCTGCTCGGCGGCGAGATCGTGCGGCTCTACCAGGGCGACTTCGACCAGGTCACGCACTACGTCAGGGACCCGGTCGAACTTGCGCGCCGGTATGCCGGCGCCGGTGCACAGCGTCTGCACGTCGTCGACCTCGACGGCGCCAAGACGGGCCGCCAGACCAACCTGCCGATCATCGAGCAACTCGCGGAGCTGGACATCGCGGTACAGACCGGCGGCGGTATCCGCGACCTGGCCGGCCTGCAGCGGCTCATCGATGCGGGCGTGCGCCGCGGCGTCGTAGGCTCGGCGGCCGTCAAGCAACCGGAGCTGGTCGACACCTGGCTCGCCGCGGTCGGCCCGGACGCGATCATTCTCGCACTCGACGTGCGCCTGGGCGAAGACAACGAACCCGAGTTGCTCGTCGACGGGTGGCAGGCCGGCACCGGCCAGAAACTGTGGCCGTTCGTCGAGCGCTACCTCGAACGCGGCGCCCGCGAATTCCTGTGCACCGACGTCGCGCGCGACGGCACGCTGGCAGGACCGAACGTCGAACTCTATCGCGCCTGCGCGAACCGGTTTCCGCAGGCGGAATTCATCGCGTCGGGCGGCGTCAGCTCGGCCGCGGACCTCGTCGCACTGGACGCGGCCGGCGCACGCCGCGTCGTCACCGGCAAGGCACTGCTGGACGGACGCCTGACTCTCGAGGAGATCGAGCAATTCTCGCGCGGCGCATAATTCCGTGTCTCGACGTGCGCGACGGCCAGGTCGTCAAGGGCGTGCAATTCCGCGATCACAAGGTCATGGGCGGAATCATGGAACTCGCGTCGCGGTATGTCGATGAAGGCGCCGACGAACTCGTGTTCTACGACATCACCGCGAGCCCGGACGGGCGCTCCGTCGACCGTCGCTGGATCAACCGCGTGGCCGAGGTGCTGGACATCCCCTTCTCCGTCGCCGGCGGCATTCGCAGCGTGCGCGACGCGGAAGAAGTGCTGAATTACGGCGCGGACAAGGTCTCGATCAACAGTCCCGCGCTCGCGAACCCGGACCTGATCGGGGAACTCGCGCGGCGCTTCGGATCGCAGTGCGTCGTGATCGGCATCGACAGTCGCGATGAGAACGGCACCTATCGCGTCTACCAGTACACGGGCGATCCGGACAAGACGAAGCACAGCGGCCGCGAGACCCTCGACTGGGTGCAAGAGGTACAGCGACGCGGCGCCGGCGAAATCGTACTGAATTGCATGAACCAGGACGGCGTCCGCAACGGCTATGATCTCGCGCAGCTGCAGCTCGTGCGCGAACACTGCACGATACCGCTGATCGCATCCGGCGGCGCCGGCACGATGCAGCACTTCGCCGACGTGTTCCAGCAAGCGCGGGTCGACGGCGGCCTTGCAGCCAGCGTATTTCACAGCGCGGCGATCGATATTCGGGATTTGAAAAAGTTTTTGCGCGACCAGTCAGTCGAGGTACGAATATGAATGACAACAGCAAGATCGACTTCCTCAATACACTCGAGACGGTGATCGAGTCGCGCAAGGATGCGCGGACGGACGAGAGTTATACGGCGAAATTATTCGCCAACGGTCCGTCACGTATCGCGCAAAAAGTCGGCGAAGAAGGCGTCGAGGTCGCGATCGCCGCCGTCGTCGGCACGCGCGAGGAGATTCTTTGCGAGGCGTCGGACCTGATCTATCATCTTCTCGTGCTGCTCAAGAGTCATGACCTCAGTTTTGCTGACGTCGTCAGCGAGCTCGAGGCTCGGCATCGCTGAACCGCGGGCGCGGTCGACGTCGCCGGCGCTTGCTCCGGACTGCGAGAAACCCGGCGAGCTGAAACAAGACGACGCCGCAGACCGCGACGGCGAATCCGGCGACGATCCATAGCGCACGGTCCTCGAGCAACTGAAACAGGAAAGCGTGTGGAATCGTCAGCAGGAATATGATGTAGCTCGAACGGTGTAGCCGTTTCCACCACTTCTTGCCGATGCGCCGCAAAGAGCGGTCGTTCGACAACGCGAGCAGCAGCAAGACCAGCACGGCGATCACGAGTCCGACAATGACGCCCAGCGAGAACAGCTGCTGGCGGAAATTATCAGCGGCGTCGGGCTGAATCACACCGATGTATTTCGACACGTAGAGCGGATTCATCGACTGAGCAAGCCCGGTGAACAGATGCAGCAACGCGGCGATGCCGGACCAGATCGCGACGTCGCGACGCAGGTGCATGTTGATCGTCGTGCGCCCGGTGCGCAGCGTGCGCAGAGGTCCAAGCGCGAGCGCCGTAGCCAGCAGCGCCAGGAACAGGTACGCGGTGAGAAAACTGACCCGGTCCGTCGCGGTCGCCCCGGCGCCGCCGAACAGCGCGACCGATACGGTGCCGGCGACCAGCACCAGCAGCGTGAAGTGCCGCCTTACGCGGACGTCGACCGGCCTGGTCGACTTGCGAATTGCTCGCGACCGCGGCGAGAACACCAGATAGGCACCGAGCGCCAGCACGATCAGCACGTTAAACACGGTGATGCCGACGACCTTGCTCGCGTCGAGTTCGAGTATGCGCCAGACAACGTAGCTCTCGCCGCCGGCGGACAAGAGCAGCATCACGTTCGTCGCCGGCGGCATCAGGCGGTGACCGAACGGCGCCATGATCAGAAACGGCGCCCACAGCCAGACTTTGACCCACAGTACGACGCGCATGATCGCCGCGTTCTCCGGCGTCTCGAACATTCGCGCCAACCCGGTCCCGGTCCCGGTCACCGATGTCGTGTACCAGATCACGAGCAACATCGCGACAGACCAGAAAAGCGCCAGCCAGCCGCCGAATCCAGCGAGTCGCTGATCCGCAGGCATTCTTGTCGATGCCTTTTCGTACACCCCTGTCGCCATAGACTCCGTCCCGCAGGTGTCCAGCGACAGTCTACCCTACCCGCCGCGAGCGCCGGCGGAACGCCTAGATTGCGACTTCGGGCGCCGGTTCGCGCAGGTTGTAGCGGGAGCTCATCACGCGGCCATAGGCACCGGCGTTCGCGATCAGCAGCAGATCGCCCTCCGCGCACAGCGGCAGCAACCGGTCCGTGCCGAGCTTGTCCCCGGTCTCGCAGATCGGCCCGACGACATTGACGACGTGTTCGGGAGCGTCGGCCAGCCGCGTCAGGTTCACGATTTCGTGATACGCGCCATACAGTGCCGGCCGAATCAGGGAGTTCATGCCGGTCGCGACGCCGACGTAGCGGACGTCGCCCTTGCCCTTGACCTGCGTGACCCGGCTCACCAGCACGCCGGCCTCGGCCACGACATACCGGCCCGGCTCCAACCACAATTCGTAATTCGGCAGGACCGCCTGCAATTCGGCCAGGCTCGCATCGAGTGCAGCCATGTCGAGCGCGTCCTGACCGGGCCGCTCCGGCACGCCGAGCCCGCCGCCGAGATCCAGCATGCTGACATCCGGAAACGACTTCGCGACGTCGACGAGCGTCGCCGCGACGTCACGCCAGTTGCCCGGCTGCAAGATCCCGCTACCCGTGTGCGCATGCAAGCCGACGATGCGCGCGCCGTGTTGACGCGCGAGTTCGCGCACCTCGTCGAGCTCGAACAGCGGGATGCCGAATTTCGAATGCACACCCGCCGTGCGCACGTGCTCGTGATGCCCACGGCCCTGGCCCGTATCCAGGCGCAGGAAGATCTCGGCACCGGAAAATAGCTCTCCCCACTCGCGCAGCGGATGCAGGTTGTCGAGCGTGACCCAGACGCCCCGCTCGAGTCCGTACTCGTATTCGTCGCGTGGCGCGAAATTCGGCGTGAACAGGATGCGCCGTCGATCGAGATCCGGCAGCAGTTCCAGCACGTGATCGATCTCGCCCGGCGATACGCACTCGAAATTCAGGCCGGCCTCATCGACGGTGCGCAAAATCTCCGGATGCGGATTCGCCTTGATCGCATAGAACACACGATCGACGTGCTCCAGCGCAGCGAGACGCGCGCACGCGCCGTGCACCGTCTCGATGTCGTAGACATACGCCGACGTCTCGCGCGCGCCGATTTCGAGCAGCGCATCGCGCTTCTTTGCCCACCACGGTTCGCGCGCAGCGACGGGCGGCGCGGGTTCGGCCTGCAGCTCGTCCCAGGTCGGACCGAATACCGCGTCCGTCTGCGGCGGTCTGACGAGGCTGCTGTGCAGTTGCTGCACGAGGCGATGCGCCTGCCCCTCCTCGACGACGAAGCTGAGATTCAGATCGTTGGCCGCCTGGCTCAACATGTGAATGCGGTGCTCTTCGAAGACCTCCAGCGCGGGGCCGATCTCGTGCAACAGTGCGCGAATCTTTTGCCCGACCAGGCTTACTACCTCGGCCTTTTCGATGATGTCGACACGGCACAAGCGCTCGAGAGACGTGCGCAGCCGCGCGAGCGTTGCCGCATCGATCGGTTCGATGCCGGTATCCAGCGTCACGGTCACGTTGGTCTCGGCCGTCGACACGAGGTCGATCGACAGGCCCATTTCACTGAAACACCCGAATGCCTCGGTCAGGAAACCGACTTCGCGCCACATGCCGAGCGTTTCCATCGACACGACTGTGATGCCCCCGCGGCTCGAGATCGCCTTGACGCCGGGTGCGTCGCTGCCCGGATCATGGCTGATCAGCGTGCCTTCCAGCTGCGGGTGCGAGGTGCAGCGGACACGCAGCGGGATGCCGTGCCGTCGTACCGGCCGAATGCTGCGCGGATGCAGCACCGAGCCGCCGGTGGATGCGATCTCCTGCGCCTCCTCGTAGCTCAACCGGTTCAGCAACCGGGCGCCGGACACACGGCGCGGATTGGCGCTGAACAGGCCCGGCACGTCGGTCCAGATTTCCAGCGCGGCCGCGCCGAGCTTGGCGGCGAAATACGCGGCGGACGTGTCTGAACCGCCGCGGCCCAGCAGCACGCTCTCGCCCTCCGGATTCCGCGCGATGAACCCCTGCGTCAGGATGATGCCGCTGACCGCCGCGTAACGCTCCTGCAACGCGCGATCCGGATCGAATGCGCAGCTCGCCGACAGGTAGCGCGAACGCTCGTTCTCGTGCGGTACGTCCACGCTCTGCAGCGCATCGCGCGCATCGGTCCAGGTCACGTCGAGACCGGTCGAACTGAGATATTCGGCGCCGAGCCGCGTTGCCATCAGCTCGCCCAGTGACATGACCTGCACCTTGACGCGCGGGCTGATCTCACGCACCAGGCGGATGCCGGCCAGCAGCTGCCGTAGCTCGCCGACATAGCCGTCGATCAGGCTGTCCGCGTCTATCCCGAGGTCGCGGGCGAGATCCGCGTGCAGCGCAACGATCGCCTCCAGTTCATCGTCGTAGTCACCGCTCACCGCTGCGTCGAGCGCCGCTTCGAGCCGGTTCGACACGCTGGCGACCGCCGAATGCACGATCACCGGTCGGTAACCCGCGGCTTGACGCTCCACGATGAGCTCGCGAATGGTGGCCCACCGCTCCGCCGACGACACACTTGTGCCGCCGAACTTCATGACCAGCCAGTTCTGGCCGTGCGCCTGTGCTTCGATCGGTTCCATCGGCGGCGGTCAGGTCTTGGTGGTAACCGCGCCCTCCGACGCGGAGCTGACCAGCGCCGCGTACTTGCGCAGTGTGCCAGGCCCTTCCGTCGACTCCGGCGGATTCCATGCGGCACGGCGTCGCTCCAGCTCGTCGGCCGGAACTGCCAGTTCGATAGCTCGCGCGTCCGCGTCGATCGTGATGCGATCGCCGTCCTCGACCAGCGCGAGCGGTCCGCCGATCGCCGCCTCCGGCGTCACATGGCCGACGACGAACCCGTGGCTGCCGCCCGAGAATCGTCCGTCGGTAATCAACGCGACCTGGTCGCCGAGTCCCTTGCCCATGATCGCGCTGGTCGGACTCAGCATTTCGCGCATGCCCGGCCCGCCCTTGGGTCCCTCGTAGCGAATCACGAGCACGTCGCCGGCCACCACCGTGCCGTCGAGGATCGCCTGCAGCGCCTCCTCTTCCGAGGCAAAGCACCGGGCCGTGCCACTGAAGCTGAGTCCCTCTTTGCCGCTGATCTTCGCTACGGCGCCTTGGGGGGCTAGATTTCCATATAAAACAACTAAATGGCTGTCTTTCTTAATAGGATTATCAAAGTCGCGTACGATGTCCTGACCCGCCGGGTAGTCGTCGACGTCGGCAAGATTCTCGGCCAGCGTCCGGCCCGTCACGGTCAGGCAGTCGCCGTGCAGCAAGCCGTGGTTCAGCAGTCGCTTCATCAGCGGTTGCAGCCCGCCGATCGCGATGAGCTCGGACATCAGGTAGCGGCCACTGGGCCGCAGGTCGCCGATGACGGGCACGCGCGCACCGATGCGCGTGAAATCGTCGAGTTCGAGCGGCACGCCGGCCTCGTGCGCCATCGCGAGCAGATGCAGGACCGCGTTCGTCGAACCGCCGACCGCGATGATCACGGTGATCGCGTTCTCGAACGCCTCGCGGGACAAAATGTCCGACGGACGAATACCACGGCGGATCAGCTCGACCACCGCCGCGCCGGCCCGCCGACTGTCGTCGAGCTTCTGTGCCGAGACCGCGTCCTGGGCCGAGCTGTTCGGCAGACTCAGGCCCAGTGCCTCGATCGCCGATGCCATCGTATTCGCCGTGTACATGCCGCCGCAGGACCCGGGGCCCGGAATCGCCGTCCGCTCCACTTCGAGTAGTTCTTCCTCCGACACTTTGCCGGCCGCCACGCCGCCGACCGCCTCGAAGACCGACACGATATCGCGCCGTTCGGCGCCCGGCTGGATCGTGCCCCCGTAAACGAATACCGACGGCCGGTCGAGCCGCGCCATCGCCATCGCGCAGGCCGGCATGTTCTTGTCGCAACCGCCGATCGTGACGAAGCCGTCGAACCCTTCGGCCGCGACGACGGTTTCGATGGAATCGGCGATGACCTCGCGCGATACGAGCGAGTAGCGCATCCCCGACGTTCCCATTGAGATGCCGTCGGACACGGTGATCGTATTGAAGTTGACTGCCTTGCCGCCGGCCTCGTCGACGCCGGCGGACGCTTCGTCGGCCAGCGTGTCGATGTGCATGTTGCAGGGCGTGACCATGCTCCACGTCGATGCGATGCCGACCTGGCTCTTGCCGAAGTCCTCATCCGTAAATCCGACCGCCCGCAGCATCGCGCGGCTCGGCGCCTGCTCGACGCCGTCGACGACGATGCTCGAGTAGCGTCGATCGGCGCTCTTCGATTCCTTGCTGGACATCTGTCTTTCCTGTGCACTGCTGCCGCGGGAACCACTTCCGGCGGCCAGTGCGGAGCCTAAACGGTTCGCGGGTGAGTCACAACGGATGCGCGCCGTGTGGCGCGCCCGGTGGTGCGAATCAGGCTGCCTCGATCAGGCCGCCTCGATAAGAGAATGGGCGCTCAACTCGAGGCCGTGTCGCGGCAATAGCGCATGCATGAATTCGTCGACGCCGGCGGGCCGTTGCGAACGGCGCCACGCGAGTCCTTGCTGCAATATCGACCACTGCAGCGCGGTGAGCCCGCGCGGCCGCAGCACCTGGATACCGGCCCGTTCCGCGTCGAGCGGCGTGTAGCCGCCGAATGGCCGGGCACCGGCGAGAATTCGATAGGCCATGACCGACAGCGAGAAAACGTCGTCGCGAACCTCGGCTCGCTTGCCCTCGTGCAGCTCGCAGCTCGCGTACGCCGGCGAGATCGCCGGCCGTGACAACTGCACATCGGCCGCGTCCAGAGCCGACAGCTGGCCGAAATCCAGCAGTTTGACCTGCCCGTCGGAGGTGATGAACACGTTCGCCGGCTTGACGTCGCCATGCACGACGTCGCGCCGATGTGCGTGCCCGAGGCCCGCCGCGACCGAGTGCAGGATCTGAAATGCGGCGGGACGGGCCATGCCACGACAGCCGGTCCGGTCCAGGCGGGTCGCCAGCGACTCGCCCTGCAGCCATTCCATCGTGATGAAGAAATCCGCGCCGCAGCGCTCGAGCGAGTAGACCTGCCGAATGTTCGGATGGGCGAGCCGAGTCGCATTGCGAGCTTCGCAGCGAAGCGACAGGACCGCATCCGGAGAGTTGCGAAACGTCGGGTTCAGCACCTTGACCGCCACCGCGCAATCGGCATCGCCCGCTTCGATCGCGCGGTGATCCAACGCCTTGTACAACACGCCGAGTCCGCCGGTCGCGATACGCTCGCGGATTTCGTAACGCGTGTTGAGCATGCGGCCGGGCAGGATCAGGCCGATGGGCCGGCCGTGCATCGCGCCCCGCGCGTCCGCAATCGCAGCGGTGCCATTGCGCGGGGATTCCGACAGGTCCGCGAGCAACCTGCGGTAGTCAGTGTCCGGCAGGCAGCGCGCCCGAAATGCTGCCGCGAAAGAATCGCGCATGACCCGGGCGAGAGAGCCTGCTTCGTGCAGGCATCCGGTCACCACGCGGCGGAGTTGTTCGACGCTTACGGTGTGGGCGAGATACGCGGCGAACGCGCTCTGGAACGCGTCGACCGCCGGTCCGCGGTTGACCGCTGCATCGTCGGCATGACCGGATCGAGACGAGGAATCGCCCGAACTCACGTGTGCATATCCCTTTATTGTTATTAATTATTCAGGACGCTGGTACACAGTGTATCCGGTTCAATTGGTCTTTACAAAAACTCCAAAATGAATTGATTTAGCTATGTTTAATCGATTTTCAGCACCTTCCCCGGGTTCATGATTCCACGGGGATCGAGCGCGTGCTTGACCGTCTTCATCAGCTCCAGCTCGACTCCGCCGCGCCACCGCTCCAGCTCCGTCGTCTTCAACCGGCCGATGCCGTGCTCGGCGCTGAAACTGCCGCCGAGATCGATTGCGACCCCGTGCACGGCCGCGCTGACCGGCTCCCACTGGGCAAGGAACACATCGGCGGCCATGTCGTCCGGCTGGTTGAGGTTGAAATGCAGGTTGCCGTCGCCGACGTGGCCGAACGCGACGACGTGCACGCCGGGCACCCGCTCCGCGGCAACGCGCGCGGCGGCCTCCAGGAACTTCGGTACGCTCGACACCGGCACCGAGATGTCGTGCTTGATTCCGGCCCCGGCGGACTTCTGCGCCTCGGAGATACCATGACGAAGTCGCCACAGTTCCTCGCGTTGCGCCGTATTCTGTGCCACGACGACGTCGCCCGCGCGACCGCTCTCGAGCTCGCGAGCGAGGAATGCTTCCAGGCTGCGATTCGCCGCCGCGGAATCTTCCGCGCCGCCGGTCTCGAGCAACACGTACCAGGGCCGCGCCCCGGGCAAAGGATCGCGAACGCCGGGTATATGGGTCGTGACGAGGTCCGCGGCCGGCCGGCTGATCAGCTCGAATGCGGTCAGCTGATCGCCGAGTTCGCCGCGCGCCCGCGCATATAGCGAGATCGCGGCGGCGGGGCTGTCCAGCGCCACATAGGCGGTCGCGACGCCTCGCGGCTGCGGAAACAGCTTGCAGGTCGCGGCGGTGACGAATCCGAGCGTGCCTTCGGCGCCGATGAACAGCTGCTTCAGGTCGTACCCGGTGTTGTCTTTGCGCAGACCGCGCAGCCCGTCATAGATGCGCCCGTCGGCCAATACGACCTCGAGGCCGAGCACCAGGTCGCGGGTGTTGCCGTAACGCAGGACGTTGGTGCCGCCCGCATTCGTCGACACGTTGCCACCGAGCTGGCAGCTGCCTTCGGCCGCCAGGCTCAGCGGCAGCAGACGATCGGCCTCGGCGGCGGCGGCCTGCAGGTCGGCGAGGATACAGCCGGCCTCGGCGGTGATCGTGTAATTATCGGCGTCCAGCTCGCGGATCCGGCGCAAGCGCCGGGACGACAGCAGAATCCGCGGTCGCGCCACGGTCGAATCCGGCACGGCGCCGCCGACGAGCCCGGTATTGCCGCCCTGGGGCACGACGCCGATCCGGTGACGATGGCAGATCGCGAGCAGCCCCGCAGCCTCGTCCGTCGTGCGCGGAGATAACATAACCGGCGTCGATCCGCGGTACAGACCGCGCCATTCGGTCAGGTGCGGTTCGAGCTGAGCCGCATCCGTCACGAGGCCGGCCGCGCCGGTGACGGCGGCGAACTGAGCCAGCACTGAGTCGGAAATATCGGAGACCATCTAAAACGCTTGTTCTGACGCCCAAACGATGCATATTATCGGCGCAACGCCCATGATCAAGTTCTCGCGCGATCGGACGATAGAACCTTTAGGGGTCGACAGTCGCGCGACGCCCCGGCACGAGCGCCGTTTCTGAGGTTACAGCGCGGAGACCGACCGACTTGGCCCAACGCCCGACACACTCTCCGGATCTCGAAGCAAGGCTGCTCGAGAACATCTCGACGAATGCTTTCGTCGGGCTGGATGACCGCCTCGACTTGCGCCAACGCAGCAACCTGATCGAACTCGACCGCAGCCTGCACGAACTGTGGTCCCTCGGCAAGAATTTCATCCTGGGCTGGTGCCCGTCGCGTGACGGCATCACGCTGCTGGTCGTGCATCACTACGCGATTGCCGACTACGCGATCGCAACGGCCAGCGCGCCGCCCGAGATTACGTCGTCGACGTCGGATCCGCATGCGTTCATCATGCGCATGCTGACCGGGTCACGCCGTTTCACGGAGCGGCAATTGAAGAACGCGGCGCGACTCCTCGACACCGAAACGGTGCATGTGAAACTGCGCGCCCCGCTGAAACTCACCACGGCCGAAACGCGCATCATCAATCGCCTGGTCCGACGCTACAGCGTGACCTACGTACCCAGCCGCGCGGTGGCGCTGTTCGACATCGTCGGTTTCTCGCTGCTTAGCCCGTTCGAGCAGATGACGCAATTGAACAGCCTGTCGCACTCGCTGAATTCGGCGCACAGCAAGATGCAGCACAAGCGCATGAGCATTAATTTCGCCCGGTCGAGCACCGGTGACGGCTTCTATATCTGGAACCGCGACACCGGCATCGAGGCGAACACGCATCTGTATCACCTGATGCACCTGGTGCTCGCCGACAATGCGATCGCCCGTTTCAAGGCGCAGGGTCGGACCGTGCCCTTGCTGCGCGCCTGCTTCCATATCGGGAGCTGCTACGAATTCTCGCAGGCCGAGGGACTGAACCCGACGATGTCGCGCGATATTGTCGGCGACGTAACGATCGAACTCGCACGCATGATCGATCGCGCGTTGCCGGGACAGATCCTGGTCGGCGAATTCCTGACCAAACCGATGCCGGATGACGACTACGATCCGGAACTCGTGCACGTCGACTCGATTCGCTTCGTCGAGACCGCGCAAATGAATCTGGCGCAGCTCAACGGGCTCGAGCTATCCGGCGATGCGATCGAATCGATCAAGTGCTACCTGACCGGACGCGCGCAGGCGGACGGCACGTTCACGATCCGCAAACTCGCGATTCACGACAAACACGGCATCTCGCGCAGCGTTTTCAACGCGAAGATCAACATCTACCGGTTGACGGGTGAACCGATTCTGCTCGGCATCGAAGACCGCATGCTGCGCGGAGACGAATTCGCGATCCCGACGGCGGCACACATTCCGCCGGAGCCCGCCAGCAGTTAGAGGGCCGCCCCCGCGCGTCAGTCGGCGCTCACGTGCTCGCGTTCGAACATCGACCAGACGGCGAGGAACATCGCAGCGATCAGCGGCCCGATGACGAACCCCGAAATGCCGAAGACAGACAGCCCGCCGAGCGTCGACAACAAAATGATGTAGTCCGGCATCTTGGTATCGCGGCCGATCAGGACGGGCCGCAGCAGGTTGTCCATCAGACCGATCACGATGCTCCCGAACAGCACGATGATCACACCGTCGAGATACTCCCCGGTGACGAAGCTGAAGATTGCGGCCGGAATCCATACGAGGCTCGCGCCGACGAGCGGCAGGATCGACAGGAATACCATCACGACGCCCCATAGCACCGCGCCCTGGATGCCAAGCGCCCAGAACATCAGTCCGCCGAGCGTGCCCTGAATCCCGCCGATGACGAGCGTGCCCTTGATCGTCGCGCGCGACACCTCGGCAAACTTCGCAAAGAGCTCGCGCTCGCGCTCGTCACCGAACGGCAGCGCGACGATGATTTTTTCGAGTAGTTCATCGCCGTCGCGCAGGACGAAAAACAGCAGATACAGCATGATCAGAAACTTGATCAGAAACGTCGCGACGTTCTGACCGGCCGTCAGCGCCCGCGAGGCTACGAACTGGCTCGCGGTGACAGCCGCGGCAGAGATTTTTTCCGGCCATGACTCGACGTCGAGACCGACCCTGTCCGCCCACTCCGTCAGCCCCGGGATCCAACCCTGCACCCAGCGCAGTACGACGCCGGGATCGACTTCCCCGCTCTGGATGCGCGCATAAAATGACGCGGCCTCGCTGACGACGGCCGACGCAATCAGCAGCGTCGGCACCAGCACGGTGATGAAAATCAGGATCGTGGCGAAAACCGCAGCGACTGTCTTGCGGCCACGCAGGCGGTGTTCGAGGAAATGTTGTACCGGGCGGAATAGGATACCGAGTACCGCAGCCCAGAATATCGGCTGAAAGTATTCCGCCAACAGGAATATGAACGCGGCGCTGACGACAACCAGCAACGCGAGAAAAAAGGTCTTTTGCACTGCGGCGGGGGTCACGGCTGCATTATGCCAAATGGGGGTACCCGAATGTGGGTCTTGCAGAAGCGCTCAAGCTGTACTCGAATGTGACGTAGGTCACGGCCAGCGGCGTTGGTGACAGTCCAAACTGGTACCAGCGCCGTTAATTACGACCAATAAGAGTACCGAAAACATGGTCACAATCTGGTTAATGCTCATCGCGACGGGCCTCGTGCTCGCCGGAGTCCTCGAACTGCTCGATTCCTGAGCGGCCGCGCGTCTGCGCGCCACGCCCTGTCGTTCACTTCAGGGTCACCCTGGCTCACTCAGCGTCACTCAGGCGCCTGCCAGTCCTGCCAGCCGGTCGCTGTCAGATA
>JBPCXI010000126.1:0-3031 GCA_051008895.1 Gammaproteobacteria bacterium
AATCGGCCGCACAAGCCAGGACACAACGAAGAAACAGCCGGCCAGCACCAGGATCGAGATCACGCCGATGATCGGCGTCGTCAGGCTCGGCCCGGGACTCATGCTGATCTTTGGCGAAGCGATCGTAATCTCATAGCCGCCTTCCAGCGGTATGTTGACGTAGGAGTGGTCTTCGTAGCGGGCCCAGCCGGTGCCCCGCAGCAGGCCTTCCATATCGCGCCAGGCTGCGGTATCGAAATCCAGGTGATCGAAGAATTCGGACGGCTCATAGTCCAGCGCTTCCCGCGCCGGGAAATTCGGATCCGACGCCCAGTCCAGGCCCGGACCGCTCAACCGAATGTCCATCGCGTTGTCCCGGACGAGATCTTCGGCGCGCTCGACACTCGGCGGATTGCCCAGGTCGTCGATGAAGTATGTCGTGTGCAGCGCAACGTGCGAGCCGATCATCTCGCGCAGGTAGTCCCGGTCGAGGACGAATTCTACGGCGAAGCGCGCCGCGACCGCATAAAGAATCGCGGTAATCAGGAACACGCCGAGAAGTCGGGCGGACAGTGAGTGCGCGACCACGTGCAATAGCTTCTGCATCTCTATTCGACCTCCTCGCCGACGAACGTATAACCGGTGCCCCAGACCGTCTTGATAAAGCGCGGCTGTTTCGCCGTATCGTTTAGTTTTTGTCGCAGGCGGCTGACCAGGATGTCCACCGAACGGGAGAAGATTTGCGCATCGATACCGCGCAATTCGTTCAGAATCTCGTCCCGCGAGTACGTGCGGCCGGGATTCATCGCGAACAGCACGAGCAGCTGATATTCCATTGTCGTCAGGTCAAGCGTATCCCCCTCGAGTTCGACGACCCTGCGCTCGGTATTGATCACGAGATCCCTGAATTCGAGTCGCTCGACGTCGGGCGCCTGCGGGCCGATGCGCCTGAGGACGTTCTGAATCCGCGCTACGAGCTCACGCGGCTCAAAGGGCTTGGGCAGGTAGTCGTCCGCACCGATCTCGAGACCGACGATCCGGTCCGTCACCTCGCCGCGCGCCGTCAACATAATCACCGGCACCTTGCTGGTCTTGCGGATCGTTCGACAGACCTCGAATCCGTCCTGCTCCGGCAACATCACATCGAGGATGACGAGGTCCGGGTCCTCCGCGGCGAGCTTGTCGAGCCCGGCCGACGGCAGCGTGGCCGAAATCAGGTCGAGGTCGAAACGCTCGAAATAACTGCCGAGGAGTCCGGCCAGTTTCTCGTCGTCGTCAATTAACAGGATTTTCGACATGGTTCACAGAAATTAAACGTCCAGTCATCTCTAATACGCGCGCGGTGGGCGCCCCGCATTGTGTTGTCAGTAACAGATTGTAACCCCATGAAATAGCGAGAGATAACTCGTTACAAAATGTTACAGGCTGTTGCCCCTGAGAAAAGAACGGGCGCGCCCCGCCTACTACGCTTTCAGTCATCAATAACTCTGCACATACGGAGATGGGTAAATGTTGGATATTTTTAGTAACGCAAGTATAGATCGGCGGGAAGAGATCGTGCTGGCGATCCTGGCTGTCGTGATCCCGCTGACGGCACTGCCGTCCATGCTCGGCTTTTGAGCCGAACCGGCCGCGGGGAGCGGGTTTCGTATGACCCACACTCCCCGTTTGGCCCACCCCCTCGACCCCGGCAGCGGCAATTGATTTACGCCGCATGATCCGGGGACAATGCTCCGCTCACCGGGTCACAGATGCGGTCGGCAATGGCGGAGACCTCACAACAAGTTAGCGAATCCGCAGGCGCGGGGCCGGATACTGCCCGCACGCCCCCGGAGCTGACCGTCGTCGTGCCGACTTTCAACGAGCGCGACAATGTCGAAGAACTGATCCGGCGCCTCGACGCGACCCTGACGGGGCGCACGTGGGAAGTCGTTTTCGTCGATGACGATTCGCCCGACGATACCGCGGCACTCGTCCGCGACATCGCGGCGACAGACTATCGGGTCCGCAGCATCCAGCGCATCGGCCGTCGCGGTCTGTCGAGCGCGGCGATCGAGGGCATGCTATCGAGCAGCGCCCCGTTTCTGGCCGTGATCGACGGCGACATGCAGCACGACGAGACGCTGCTGACGCAGATGCTGGATAAACTCCGTGCGGGCGATACCGACATCGTCGTCGGCAGCCGCTATGTTCAGGGCGGCGGTATCGGCGACTGGAGCGAGTCGCGGGCCGCGATGAGCCGACTGGCGACCCGCCTCAGCCGCGCGGTACTGCACCACGAGCTGACAGATCCGATGAGCGGCTTCTTCATGATTCGCAGCGACGTATTCCGCGCGTGCGTCCACGAATTGTCCGGCGTCGGTTTCAAGATCATGCTCGATATTTTCGCCTCGGCGCCCGCACCGCTGCGCTATGCCGAGTTGCCGTATGAGTTTCGCGCCCGCGGCGCCGGCGAGAGCAAGCTCGACAACCAGGCCGCATGGGAATACGGCATGCTGCTGCTCGACAAGCTCATCGGCCACATCGTACCGGTCCGCTTTGTCGCCTTCACGCTCGTGGGTTCACTTGGCGTGATCGTGCACCTGACGATCCAGGCACTGCTGATCGAGACCCTGAAAATGGAGTTCGTCGTCAGCCAGGTCGTCGCGACGCTGGTTGCGATGACCTTCAACTTCGCGCTCAACAACGTGCTGACCTATCGCGACATGCAGCTGCGCGGCTGGCAGTGGCTGCGCGGGTGGTTCAGTTTCTCTCTCGCCTGCAGCGTCGGGGCAATCGCCAACGTCGGCATCGCCGCCTACATTTTCTCCCTCGACACGCGCTGGATCCTCGCCGCGATCGCCGGCATCCTCGTCGGCGCGGTCTGGAACTACGCCGTCACCATGGTCTACACCTGGAAAAAGCCAAAAACCGCCTGACCCCACCACGCAATCAGCGGCGTCGGGCGCACGCCGTTGGCACTGCGCCGCTCAGCGGGAGGGGGATACATGTCCTCTACTTTGGCCCGCCGGGAAGAAGCACATCGCCCGCCCGAACAACCCCCGGGGGTGTC
>JBPCXI010000127.1:0-2844 GCA_051008895.1 Gammaproteobacteria bacterium
TGCTCGCATGCTTCGCCGTCGGTTTGTTTCTAAAGACGCAATTCGGGGATCGACTCAAGGCTTCGCTCGAACAGCGGCTCGAAGACATGATCCCGATGTACGGGCTGTTGCGAAATCTCGCCCAGCGACTCGTCGGCATCGACGGTATCGAACTCGCTGCGGCGGAAATCGACCTGTTCGACTCCGACACGCGGTTGGTCGGTTTTATCGTCGAAGAGCTGCCTGACGATCGCTTCTCCGTGTTCGTGCCAATCTCGCCGCTGGTTACGGTCGGCAATCTCTACGTGCTGCCGGCGAATCGGGTCCGGAAACTCGATGCCGCAATGACGGACGCGATCGACTACTTCTCCCAGTGGGGGATAAAAGGCGGTAAGCTGATCGCCTGACGACCGGAAACAGCGAGGGGTGGCATGAAACGGCAAATCAGCAGAGCGATGACGCTGGCGTTCGCCGCGATATGGATTTTTTCGGCGACGTTCGCCGCCGATGATTCTCAGCACGCGGATCACGGCCATACGATGACCGCAGAGCAGCTCGCGGAACTGCGCGCGAAGATTCCACTCTACGACATGTACTCCGACGAACAGACCACCGGAGCGATGGCGCGCATGAAGAACCTGTGGGGCTGGATGGGCGAAGATGGCACGCGTGCCGGCAAAACCGGAGTGCTCGGCCTCGCACACGGCTTCAAGGAGCCGGGCAACACGCAGTTTCGTGCGGCGTTCTCTGGCGTCGGCGACGCGTACCCCTCGACCTATGCCGTCGGCATGGCGATGATGACGTCGGACCACATCAAGTCGGCCATAGCGGCCCTCGAAGATTCCGGCGTCCAAACAATAGTCGTCATACCGACGACGACGGCCGACCATTCCACGCTGACGAGACAGTGGGACTATATTTTCGGTCTCCGCGACGACTCGGCCTATCTCGACGTGCCGCGCATCGAGACCGATGCTCGAATCGTCTGGACCGATACGCCGACGCAGCACCCGATCGTTGCGGAGATAATGCTCGACTATGCGCGCGAAAAAAGCTCGGATCCGGCTAACGAGACCGTGATTATTCTCGGGCACGGCCCGCAGAGCGAGGACGACAACGCCAAGGAACTGGAAATCCTGGCTCGGCATGCTGCCTATATCAAGCAAGAAGGCGGCTTCAACGCGGTAATCTTCGGCAACGTGCAGGACGATGCGCCGCCGCAGGTCCGGGCGGAGAACGTCGCGAAGCTGCGGGCGCAGGCGCAGAGTGCGATCGACAGTGGCGACAGCGTCATCGCCGTACACACGTCGCTGACCCAGAGCGGTATCGTCCGGCGTCTGAACAAGGACATCAGCGACCTCGCGGCGTTCAACGACAAGGGCCTGATGCAGCACCCGCTTTTCGCGGACTGGATCGATGCCGCGGTGACGGCCAGCCTCGCGGACTGACCGGCACCGGCCGTGTCCGGACGCTCAGGTCAGCGGCGGGCCGGTCGGCCAGTCCGCATCGAACGGGAACGGCCGCTCCTCCGTCGTGAACGTCAGATAGCCGACCGCCTGATACGTGTACGTCGCCAGCGACTGACCAAGCGTCAGCAGGTTCTCGTTCTTGCCGCCGGTGAACAACACCCAGAAGAACTGGAAAACGACGACGGCACCGACGACGACCCGGGATACGCCATACAGAAACGCGACGACGATCATGAAGAACAGTCGCAGCCACGTCGATCCGGATTTGACGTTCTCCTTGATGACTTCGTTGTCGCTGTTCGGCCGGGGTTCCGGCTGCGGAGTTTGTTGATCATCAGTCATTGTTAGCTCCGAATACGCAATACCTTGCCCAATGATACGCCCACCCGCCCCCGACTGGCGAGACTCAGAGCAGCAGCCAGGCCTGGAATGCGAGCACGCCGAGGCTGACGCCACAGCCCACAAGTGGCAGCCAGCGCGGGTATCGCGGGCCGTCTCCGTCGGGATCGGGGTCGCGCCCCTTAACCCGCCACAGCGCGAAGTTGACGCCGGCGAATACCAGCAGAATCACGGCGCTCGTCGACTTCGCGAGGGTCGTCAAGGGAAAGAACAGCGCGAACAGCGCGATGACTGCGCCCATGAAGACCGTGGCGCGAATCGGCGTGCGGGTGCGCGCGCCGATCGATGCGAACCAATGCGGTGCCTGACCGCGCGTCGCCATGCCGTATGCGACGCGCGCCGCCATCAGGATCTGCACCAGCGCGCCGTTGATTCCGGTCAACAGGCTGACGATCCACACGCCGGTGCCCGACATCCATCCCGCATCGCGTGCCAGTTCGGCGACCGGTGTCTTGCTCGTGACGAGTTGTTCGGTCGGCAGCGCGAGCACGGCGATGACGATGACGGCCACGTAAAGGGCCGTCGCGATCGCGATACTGAGCAGGATCGCCGTCGGCATCGCCCGGCGCACGTCCTTGACCTCCTCCGCCATATTGACCATGTCCTCGAAACCGATGAACGCATAGAAGGACAGAAACGCGCCGGCGAACACGCCGAGCCATGTCGCATCGGTGGAGGACGGCCAGAATTCCGCTGCGCGCGACGGTAGTTCGGCCAGCACACCGACATTGAGGCCGCAGACGTAGAGCAACGCGCCGACCTCGACGACCGTTATTGCGGTGACGACGGCGACCGACTCGCCGACGCCCCACGCGGCCACCGCGGTCATCGCGACGACGAACACAACGATCGCGAGCGACTGGTCGACGACGACAACATCGCGCAAAAATCCGACGCTCGCGACGGTCAATGTCGCGGCGGACACGACGCCGGTCAGAATCACGAGCCAGCCGGTGACGGTCGACAGCGACACACTGCCGAAGCCTTCGCGCACGTA
>JBPCXI010000128.1:0-4677 GCA_051008895.1 Gammaproteobacteria bacterium
CGGCTTGAAACCGACCTGGCGGTCGAGTCCGGGGGCGCGCCACGCGTACAGGGTCAACGCGCCGCCGATAACGACGCCGAGCAGCGCCAGGATGAAAACGCCCCGGGTCGGGTCGGTGGCGAACGCGCGCACGGATACGAGCACGCCCGAGCGAACCAGGAAGGTGCCGAGCAGGCTGAGCGAGAAAGCGCTGATCGCGAGCAGTAGCGTCGATCCCTTGAAGAGCCCGCGCTTTTCGGTGACGGCGAGTGAATGAATCAGCGCGGTACCGACCAGCCACGGCATGAACGACGCATTCTCGACCGGGTCCCAGAACCACCAGCCGCCCCAGCCGAGTTCGTAATAGGCCCACCAGCTGCCGAGCGCGATGCCCATGGTCAGGAACAGCCACGCGGCCGTCGTCCACGGCCGCGCCCAGCGCGCCCAGGCCTGATCGATGCGCCCCGCCAGCATTGCCGCAACGGCGAATGCGAACGCGACCGCGAAGCCGACGTAGCCGGTGTACAACATCGGCGGATGTATCGCCATCGCCGGGTCCTGCAGCAGCGGGTTCAGGTCGTTGCCGTCGAACGGTATCGGCGACAGGCGCATGAACGGGTTCGAGACGGCAACGATGTAGAGCAGCAGACCGGCGCTGATGAAACCCATCACGCCGATGATGCGCGCGTAGATGTCCATCGGCAGTCGGCGCCCCGACACCACGACGGCCAACGTCCAGCCGGACAGCAGGAGCATCCACAACAACAGCGAGCCCTCGTGCCCGCCCCACACGGCCGCGATTCGATACATCAGCGGCAGTTCGCTGTTTGAGTGCGTCGCTACGATCAGGACCGAGAAGTCATTGGTCACGAACGCATAGGTCAGGAACGCATAGGAGATCGCGGTAAACACGAACTGTCCGGCTGCCGCGGGCATCGCGACGCGCATCCACGTGAGGTTGCTTCGGTGTGCGCCGACCAGCGGGAAAAATGCCTGGGCCGCGGCAATGCAGAGCGCCAGCACCAGGCAGAGCTGTCCGAGTTCCGGATTCATATCAGGCGACGTGTCCCAGTTGACTCAGTTTTGCACGGTCGTCGACGAATGCGCGCCCGTTTCCGCGAGGATCTCGGCGACTTCGGGTGGCATGTAGTTCTCGTCGTGTTTCGCGAGAACTTCTTCGGCCAGGAAATTGCCGTCCGGCGTCATGCGGCCGTGGGCGATGACGCCCTGCCCTTCGCGGAACAGGTCCGGCAGCACGCCTTCATACGTGACCTGCATCGTGTTCTGGTTATCCGTCACCGTGAAATTCACGGCGAGTTCACCCGGTTCGCGCTGCACGCTGTTGGCGGCAACGAGCCCGCCCAGCCGGAACTTGCGTCCCTCCGGCGGCTCGCCCGCGAGCACCTGCGTCGGGCTGTAGAAAAACAACAGGTTTTCTTCGAATGCCTGCAGCGCCAGCCCTACGGCCAGCGCGACGCCGGCCACTACGAGTCCGACCGTTAACATGCGTTGTCTGCGTGGTGTCATTGTGTTGTTCCGTCCTCGTCTTGCGTCGGCCGTGTGCGGTTGCGCTGACGCATTGCGTTCAAGGTTGCCTTCTCCAGCGCGACACGCATGCGGCGGCGCGCTGACCAGAGATTGTAGATCAACGTGAGCAGCCCGAGTGCGTAAACGGGCCAGACGTAAACGCCGTAGCCGCCCATCGAGATAAATTCAGACACCCGTCAGCCCTCCGGGTTCAGCTCGCCGGTGCCGCCCGGCACGATCGGCTTGTCCTGCACGAGATCCCGCACCCAGCGCGAATTGCGCTCTCGATCGAGCACCTCGGCGCGCACGCGGCTGAGCAGCATCGCGCCGAAGAACAGCGTCGAAGCGAAGATCATGAGCAACAGCGGCCACAGCATATCGCCCGGTATCGACGGTGCGTCCATTTTCTTCAGGCTCGGGCCCTGGTGCAGGCTGCTCCACCAGATGACGGAGTAATGAATGATCGGCAGATTCACCGCGCCTACCAGCGCGAGCACCGCACTGGCACGGTCGGCCTTGCCGACCTCTTCGAACGATGCGCGCAGACTCATGTAGCCGATGTACACGAAAAACAGGATCAGCGTCGACGTCAGACGCGGATCCCATTCCCAGTACGTACCCCACATCGGCTTGCCCCAGAGCGCGCCGCTGATCAACGCCAGTGCGGAAAACGATGCGCCAATCGGCGCGCAACTTGCCGCCACGGCATGCGCCAGCTTCATGCGCCAGATCAGGCCGATCGCCGAAGCCACGGCCATCAGCCCGTAAATCGTCGACATCAGGTACGCGCTCGGCACGTGCACGTAGATGATCCGAAACCCGTCGCCCTGCTGGTAGTCGGCCGGCGCCATGACCAGACCGCCATACGTAGCGACGATCATCAGCGCGATCGACGGCCACAGCAGCCACGGTCGCAGGAGTTCCGCGATCCGGAAGAAGTGAGGTGGCGACCCCAGCTTATGAAACCAAGTCCACATGAGCGGCCCAATTGTCGATGTTCACGGCGAAAAAAGCACGGGTGGAATTCACTAATTCAGTCGAGGCTAATACGTATCGCGGCCGCAGACGCCAGCGGCACTGCGGTTACCGCCAGGGCCAGAAAGGCGCCGAGCAGGTACAGCGGCCCGCTTATGTCTTCTCCGGCGATCGCCAGCTCCGTCGCACGGGCGCCGAACATCAGCACCGGCAGCATCAGCGGCAGGACGAGAATCGCCAGCAAGCCGCCGGACTGGCGCACCCCGGCCGTCAACGCTGCGCCGATCGAGCCCAGCAGGCTAAGGGTCGGCGTGCCGAGCAGCAGGGTCAGCGACAAGGCCGCAGCTCCATCGATCGGCAGATGGTAGGTCACCGACAGCAGCGGTGCGAGCAGCACGAGCGGCAGCCCGCTCAGCAGCCAGTGCGCGATCGTCTTGCCCAGCATGACCAGCGCCAGCGGATGCGGACCGATGGCCAGCTGCTCCATGCTGCCGTCGTCGACGTCGCTGCGAAACAGCGCGTTAAGCGACAGCAGCGTTGCCAGCAAAGCCGCTATCCACAGCACCGCTGGGCCCAGCGTCCTCAAAACCTCGCGCTCCGGTGACAGCGCGAGCGGAAACAGCGTCGTGACCATGACGAAGAAGACGATCGGACTGGCCAGATCCCCCCAGCGCCGCAGCGCAACCTGCAGGTCGCGCGCGCAGACCGCGGCCAGGACGCGCACGAGACTCAACTCGCGTCTCCGAGGCGGATGTCAACGACCTGCCCGTCGCGGATGTCCAGTTCGTGGTGTGCGGCGACCGCAACCAACCCGCCACCCTTGAGGTGCGCGTTCAGGCGCTGCTCGACGAAGCGGCGACCGGCGTCGTCGAGGTTCGTGAACGGTTCGTCCATGACCCACAGCGTCGCGCCGGACAGCAACACGCGCGCGAGCGCGGTGCGCCGCTTCTGCCCCGCCGACAGGTAGCGAACCTCGAGATCGGTGCAGTCGGTAAGGCCGAGCGCGCTCAGCATGTCCGGGAAATCGAGGTCCGCGCGCTCATTGAGGCGACCAGCGAAATGCAGATTCTGCGCGACCGTCAGGTCAGCTTTCAGGCCGAGCGAATGGCCGAAGTACGCGAGCGCATGACCGAATGCGTGCCGGTTGCGCTCGACGGCCACGCCGTCCCAGCGTACCTCGCCGGCGTCCGGCCGCGTCAATCCGCATACGACTCGCAACAGCGTGGTTTTGCCGGAACCGTTCGGACCGCGAATGACCAGCGCCTGGCCCGCGTCCAGGGCGAACGACAAGTCGTCCAGCAGGCAAAACGGCCCGCGCCACAGGGTCAATGCATGTGCTGTCAACAGGCTCATTGGTTGCTCGTTCGGCACTTTACATAACTATGTGCCGGTTCTACACTGAATTTTTCGAGTTCCCAGTACCACGAAGTTTCGGTCCTGTACGGCGACCGGCGCGGTTCGCGTCGGAGTATGGAGAAACACGATGGGAAAAACGACCGCCCAGTCGGCAGACCCGACGGCCACATCCGGTGGCATGCAACCGGTCGCGGACCCGGTGCCGGTCGCGCTCGATTTCCTCCGCGCCTGCCGCGAGGAGCGTCGCCCGCTTGCCATCGTGACCGGCGCGCCGGGCACCGGCAAATCGATGCTGATGCACCGGTTCCTGCGCCATATCGACGGCGGACCTGTCGCCCACCTGACCACGCCCACCGACAGCGCGCACGAATTCCTCGAGGAATTGCTCGGCCAGTTCGGTTTCGACACGTTCGAGTCGACCGTCGCCGATCTCAGGAATTTGACCACCGTCTTCCTGGCGCACGAATCCGGCAAGGGTTTGCATCCGCTGGTGGTGGTCGAAAACGTGCAGCGTTTCGGGCCCGCGATCTGGAATATGCTTCGCGACCTCGCAATCCCCCCGACCGATGAAAAAAGCAAAGCACTGTTCGTGCTGACGGGCAGCCCGAACTTCGATTCCGCGGCCATCGCACCGACCTTTGATTCCGTCTATTCGCTCGACGTGACGATTCGCACATCGGTCGTGTCGGAGGCATCGGCCTGCGATACGCTCGAGGTCAGCTTCAGGGAGCAAGCTTTCGGCAGGTACCCGCTGGACAAGGCCAAGACGACGATCGGCCGGCACGGCTCGAATGACGTGCGCATCAGCGGCAGCTTCGTCAGTCGCTACCACGCCGTGAT
>JBPCXI010000129.1:0-5064 GCA_051008895.1 Gammaproteobacteria bacterium
GCACTCCCCTCCGCAAACCCCGCGACCGCCGCCTCGACGGCGGCATCGACGAGATCCGGCGGCGCGAATTCGACCTGACCCAATTCGCGCCGGACGTCTGCCGGAGCGACAACCGCATCAACACGTCCGGGCGCGGCCGCTCCGTCGACGCATGGGCGTGCGCGACGGGGCGCATCGAGCGCGCCTGCCATGTCGTCGGCGAGCCGCTCGATGCGAGCGCCATCATACAAATTGAATCCGCGCGAGTTGCGCCGGGCCGAACCGAACAGGTCGGGCGGTGCCGGAATATTCGGATTCTCGACCGGTCCGGCCGCAATCGGCTCGGGCTGGCGAACCAGTGCGGCTGCCGGCACGTCCTCATCGACGATCCGGTTGACGAAAGACGTGTTCGCCCCGTTCTCGAGCAGTCGTCGCACGAGGTACGGCAGCAAGTCTTCGTGACTGCCGACCGGAGCGTAGACCCGACAGGGCACGTCGGCGTGCTCGGCGAGCCGGTCATATAGCGCTTCGCCCATGCCGTGCAGCCGCTGAAATTCGAAGTCACTGTCGCGCGGCGCGTGCTCGAGCACATAGGCGATCGTATGCGCGTTATGCGTGGCAAACTGTGGCCACAGCATGCTGCCTTCCGCGAACAATGCGCGTACGCCGGCGAGGTAAGCGATATCGGTGTTGACCTTGCGCGTGAACACCGGGTAGCTGTCCCAACCAAGCTCTTGTGCGCGCTTGATCTCGGTGTCCCAGTACGCACCCTTGACCAGGCGGACCGGAATCTTGCGCGCAGCACTCGTTGCCAGGGTTTGCAAACGTTCGAGTACGAGCATCGCGCGGCGCTGGTATGCCTGCACCGCGATGCCGAATCCGGCCCAATCGCCGAGCCCGGGATCGGCAAAGACTTCTTCGAATACGACCAGGGTCAACTCGAGGCGCTGCGCCTCCTCCGCATCGACGGTCAACGGCACGTTCGCATCGCGCGCGACGCGTGCGAGCTCGCGCAGGCGCGGAACGACCTCTGCCCGCACGCGCTCGAGCTGCGCGAACTCAAACCGAGGCGACAGCGCCGAAAGCTTCACGGACACGCCATCTCCGACCATCGGGTCCGCTGACTTGTTGCCTGCGCCAACGCGGCGAATCGCAGCGAGATAGGCGTCGTGGTAGGCCGACGCGTCGGCAGCCGTCAGCGCCGCTTCGCCGAGCATGTCGAAGGAACACCGGGCACGCTGCGGCCCGTCGTCAGCCCCGCGATCGATCGCCTCATCGATGTTCCGGCCCATGACGAACTGCTGCCCCATGATCTGCATTGCCTGCACGAACGCCGCTCTGACAATTGGCTCGCCGAGGCGCGTGACGAGGCGTTGCACGAAGCCGGACGGGTTTTCGGCTGCGACCGACTCGGGCTGAATCAGCCGGCCGGTCAGCATCAGCCCCCAGGTCGACGCGTTCACGAACAGCGATTCACTCTCGCCGAGATGACGACCCCAGTCACCGGCCGCAAGCCGGTCGGCGATCAGCAGATCCGCGGTGTCAGCGTCGGGAACGCGCAGCAGCGCTTCGGCCAGGCACATCAACGTAACGCCTTCGGCGGACGAGAGATCGTATTGACTCAGAAACGAATCGAGACTCGACACCGATGTATCGGCCCGCACACCGGCGACTAGGCGCGTCGCGAATGCCTCGATGCGCTCTCTTGCCGCATCGCTGCACGCAGACTGCTCCGCAAGCGCGCGCACGAGATCACGCTCGTTGGCCAGGAACGCGGCGTTTATCGCGCGGCCGACGGGCGTTCCGTATTGATGCAGACCCGCAAACACCCGACGATTCTAGCCGGATTCCCGCCTATTGGCTCGGCCGCCGACGCTGCTCAGGGCAATTGGCAGAGGCAGTGCAGGTAAAGGCTGCGCGGGTCGTTCAGCGTGGCCAGCCAGCGAATATCAAGGCCGAGGCCGCCGAATGCGCCCGCCAGCTGCTGCACGTCGATTCCGCCGATCTTGCCGTCGCGCGGCCCGGCGATAGCTGCCGTGTAGACGGCAAGCTGCAGCGCGAATCTCTCCCGCAGCGTCAGTTCCGGTTCGACATATTTGACGTCATACTCGCCGTCGGCGAGACCGGCCAGCGCCGCGGCCGACTCGACCGCATCTTCGAGCCCGCCGAGTTCGTCGACAAGACCGAGTTCGAGCGCGTCGGTGCCGATCCAGACCCGACCCTGGGCGAGATTGCGCACGCGCTCGATCGACATGTCGCGCGTCGTCGCGACCTTGTCGAGAAAGGTGCGATACGCATCCTCTACGCTCAGCTGCAGAAACTGCCGCGCACTGTCGCCGAGCTCGCGGTCGACGCGAAACTGGCCCGACAGGTCCGTGGTGCCGAAACCGTCAACGGTGACCCCGAGAGAGCCGAGCGTGCGCTGAAACGTCGGGATGATCGCGCCGACCCCTATCGAGCCGGTGATCGTGCTCGCGCCGGCCCAGATCTCGTCGGCCGGCATCGAGATGTAATAGCCGCCGGATGCAGCCGTTGCGCTCATCGATGCGACCAGCGGTTTTCCATTCAGCTTGAGTCGCTGCAGTTCTTCGAATACCACCTCGGACGCGAACATGCTTCCGCCCGGACTGTCGACCCGCAATACGACGGCCTTGATTGAATCGTCATTCGCCGCGCGTTGCACCAACGTGGCCAGCGTGTCACCGCCGATCGTGCCACGCGGCGCCTCGCCGTCGACAATCGTTCCCGACGCAACGACGATGCCGATGTTCGCATCGGGCCTCGACAGCAGGCGTTCGGCGCGCGTGGCCGCCAGATAGGCGCCGAACCCTATGCCGCTGAACCGCGTCTCGTCGTCCTCGCTGACGCCGGCGAGCTCGATGACCCTGTCGACGTAAGCACGCCGGCCGCCGACATGATCGACGAAGTCCGCGTCCAGCGCGACTTGCGACGTGCTGCCGGACGCACTTGTGAGCCGCGCGAGAAAATCGTTCGCGTAACTATCGACGCTGCCGGCTTCCAGACCTCGCGCGGCCTCTACTCCATCGGCGTAGGATGACCATAGAGCGCCGAGCCAGCGCTCACTGGCTTTGCGGTCTTCGTCAGACATGTCGTCGCGAATAAATGGCTCGACGAACGACTTGAACTTGCCGACGCGAAACACATTGACGTCGACCTTCAGTTTATCGATCGCATCGCGCAAGAACGTCCGGTAATACTCATAACCGGTGATGAATAATGCGCCGAGCTCATGCAGGTAAACTTCGTCCGCATGTGCCGCCAGGTAGTATTGCTCCTGCGTGTAGTTGTCGCCAAACGCGATTACGGTCTTGCCGGCCTCACGCACGCGGTCGACCGCCGCCCCGATGGATTGCAACTTCGCGAGGCCCCCGCCGGCCATACCGTCGAGCTCCAGAACAACTGCCTTGATGCGATCGTCAGCGGCCGCGATATCGAGGCTCTCGACGACGTCGTGTACCAGCGTTTGCTGCGCCTGCATCCCGCGCGCCTCCGCGAACGCGCGTGACACCGGATCCCCTTCGAGCTGCTCCACCAGCGCGCCGGATGGTGCAATGACCAACGCCGCCGACTCGGGCACCGTAATACCCTGATCTGACAGACCGACAACGATCAACGCAATGAAGAAAAACATGATCAGCAGCTGAAACAGCCGCCGCAAATTATTCAACGCGTCCCAAACAAGCCTGACGATTCGCATGCGCTGATACCTCGGTTATTCGTTAGTTCCGCTGCGCGGCGCCGACATCGTACGACACGCGATAGATTGCCCCGCGCCTGTCGTCGCTGACCAGCAATGCACCGTCGGGCGCGACCATGACGTCCACCGGTCGACCGATGACCTCCTCGTCATCGCCGACGAGAAAACCCTCCATGAACGTCTCGTACGCGATCGCCCGGCCATCGTCGACACGCACCAGCGAAACGCGGTAGCCGGTTTTTCCGGCAGACTTACTGCGATTCCAGGAGCCGTGCTCGGCGATAAATACGTGATTGCGGTATGAGGCCGGGAACATGTCAACCGTATAAAACCGCATGCCGAGCGGTGCCGAATGCGGATCCAGCTCCTGCGCGGGTGCGGTGGATTCGCTGCAACTGCCGAGCTCGCCTAACTTGGGGTCGACAACGTCCGCGCCGTGGCAAAACGGAAAGCCAAAGTGCTCCCCGACGGCCGAAATTCGATTCAATTCACAAGGTGGGATGTCGTCGCCGAGCATGTCGCGGCCGTTGTCCGTGAACCAGAGCTCGCCGCTGTCGGGCGCCCAGTCGAAACCGACCGAGTTGCGAATGCCGTGCGCATACACTTCGCGCTCGCTGCCGTCGGCATTCATGCGCAGCATCACCGTCAGATCGGGCTCATCGCAGATGTTGCACGGCGCCCCGAGGCTGATATAGAGCTTGTCGTCGGGCCCAATGGCGATGTATTTCCACGCGTGCAGCTTCCCCTTGACGGGCAGGGCGGGGTCCACGACGACGGGCTCACCCGGCGCATCGAGCCTCGATTCGACATCGGGAATCTTCAGCAGCCGATCGATTTCGGCTATATACAGATCACCCTCGTGGAACGCGATCCCCGTCGGCATCGTCAGGTCGTCGATAATTGTCACGACCTCCGGATTACCGCCGAGCGCACCGCGCACCGCATAAACTTTACCGGCACGCCGCGTCGATACGAATAGCGTACCGCGGTCACCGAGTGTCATCGCGCGTGCATTCGGCACATCGACGATGAGTTCTTCGACCGTGAAACCGTCGGGCACGCGGAAGTCGGGCATCGCGTCCGCCTCGACACGCGAAGAGATGACGATAACCGCAGCAAGAATCAGCGAAGCAATGGGCTGCCGCATTTGTGGTTAAACCTCCGAACGGTGGGAAAAATCAGCGCCCCAGCAACACGAGCGAGAGAGCGGGCCAGAACGTGATCAGCAGGACAGAGAAAGCCAGCATCACGAGAAACGGAAACGTTGCCAGATATACTGACACAATAGACTTCTCGAAACGATAGCTGGAAATAAACAGATTGAGGCCGACGGGTGGCGTCAGAAAACCCAGCTGCATTGTCGCGAG
>JBPCXI010000130.1:0-14089 GCA_051008895.1 Gammaproteobacteria bacterium
TCGATAACCGCGTTGTCGATCAACCTCGCGCCGCCGAGCCAGGCAGCGGCCAGCACCACGAAGTCATCACCGTCGGGCGACGGCGGCGACAGATCACGGGAATCGCGAATCTCGAAATACTGCGGCCGAAAGCCGGCGGCCGCCAATGCCGATCTCCCGTCGCTTTCGAGTCGCTCGAAGTCCCGGTCGCCGTCGAGCAGCCTGTCGCGACACTCACCGATGATCCGGTATAGATCGGGCGCCGTCTCGCGCTCGGCCGGCGTCAGGTAACGATTGCGCGAACTCAGCGCGAGTCCGTCCTTGTCCCGATGCGTCGGCGCCGCAACGATGCGCAGCGGCACGTGCAGGTCCGCCGCCATGCGCCGGATGATGACCAGCTGCTGGAAGTCTTTCTGGCCGAAGACCGCGACCTGGGGCTGCACGATGTTGAATAGCCGACTGACGACCGACGTGACCCCGTCGAAATGATCCGGCCGATCGTCGCCGCACAGGATTCGCGACAGCCCCGGCACCGACACCCGCGTCATCTGCTCCTGCCCGAACGGATAGATCTCATCGCTGCTCGGCACGAACAGGATATCGACATTGCCGCGCGACAATCTGCGCCGATCGTTCTCAAGCGCGCGCGGATACTGGTCGTAGTCTTCGCCCTCACCGAATTGCGTCGGATTGACGTAGACGCTGACGACAACGCGATCCGCGCAGTCCCGGGCGAGCTTGACCAGGCTCATGTGTCCCTGGTGCAGGCTACCCATCGTCGGGACCAGCGCGACGTCTTCTCCGTCCTGTTGCCAGCCGCCGATCACGTCGCGCAGCGCCTTTATGTCGCGAATCGTTTTCAATCTTGCTCCGAATAAATTGGCGCGACTGCGCTACCGGTCCGGATCAGGAAAAACAGTGCTTCGGCGCGGGATACTCGCGACTCTTGACGGCCGCGACGAATTTTCGGCACGCGTCGAACGGCGATTCCGCGCCGTCCATGTAATTCTCGACGAAGCGCGGCAGTCGGCCCTGGGTCACGCCGATCATGTCGTAGAGCACCAGGATCTGGCCGTCGACGTCCGGGCCGGCGCCGATGCCGATGACCGGAACGCTGGCAGCGTCGCGCACGGCCTTGCCGAGCTCGTTCGGCACGCACTCGAGCAAGATAATGTCGGCCCCCGCCTCCTCAAGCGCGACCGCGTCGTCGACCATCTGCTGCGCCTTTTTCGCATCGCGGCCCTGCACCTTGAACCCGCCGATCTTGTGCACGGATTGCGGCTTCAGCCCGATGTGCGCGCAGACCGGAATATCGTGACGCGCGAGGTGACCGACGATACCGACCTGCCCCGACCCGCCCTCGAGCTTGACCATCATTGCCCCGCCCTCCTGCATGAGTCGCACCGCGTTGTCGAGCGCCTGCGCCTCGCTGGAATAACTCATGAATGGCATGTCGGCGACCAGGAACGCACGCTGGAGCCCGCGCGCGACGACGCGCGTGTGGTAAACCATGTCGTCAACGGTCACCGGCACCGTCGTATCGTGCCCCTGGATTACCATGCCGAGCGAGTCGCCGACGAGCACGAGATCGGTGCCGGCATGATCGACGAGCGAGGCAAAACTGGCGTCGTAGGCCGTCAGGCACGCGATCGGCTCGCCGCCGGCCTTCATCTTCACCAGCGTCGATACGTTGACCGGCGGCTCCGCCATGCCGCGCTGTTCCAGTTGTGTGTACATGCTAAGCCCTCGCTCGGCTGCGCCGGCGCGTTACGCGGTTACCGACACGACCGGATTAAAGAAATGTCGCCCGCTGCGAATACGGCAGATCTCATCGAGCAGCACATTGTAATGATGTTCGTTGTTGATCGGATCGATCGTCGCCGCGTTGACGATCAGCAGCGGCGACGCGTCATAGTCGTGAAAGAACCGGGCATACGCCTCGTTCAATCGCTCGAGATAGTGCCGCTCGATGCGCTGCTCGTAGTCGATGCCGCGCCGCGCGATGCGAAACAGCAACGTGTCGACCGGCGCCTGCAGGTAGACGACAAGATCCGGCGCGGGCGGGTCGACGGTTACCGAATCGTAGACCCGGTCGTAGAGTTCCAGCTCGTCGCGATCGAGGTTGACCTGCGCGAACAGGCGATCTTTCTCGATCAGAAAGTCCGCGACGCGCACGTCGCTGAAAATGTCGGCCTGGCGCAGCTCTTCGACCTGGCGAATGCGTTGAAACAGGAAGAACAGCTGCGTCGGCAGTGCGGCGGCGCGCGGGTTGCGATAGAAGCGCTCGAGAAACGGATTGGCCTCGGCCTGCTCCAGCAGCAGCTCACTGTCGAGGCTTGCCGACAGGCGCCGCGCGAGGCTGGTCTTACCGACGCCAATCGGACCTTCGATAACGATGTAACGTGATTCGGGCATGTGACTCTTATTGTTGCTTCTGCGTTCTTGTCGACGCCGGCCGCTAGTCAAACAGAAGCGGCGCCTGGTTTCGATCGAGTTTTTCCAGCGCGGACCCGTCGACACGCGACGCGAGCAGTTCTGCGGAACCCAGCCCCGGCACGCTCATCCGCGGCGCCACTTCGACCAGCGGGAACAATACAAAATTTCGCTCCGCGATGCCCGGGTGCGGAATAGTCAGGGATGCGTCCGCGATCCTGCGCAGACCGTAGGTCAACAGATCCAGGTCTATGATTCGCGGGCCCCAGCGCGGCCCCGCCCCGCGATCGCGCCCCTGCGCGGCTTCGATCGCCTGCAGCGCGCCGAGCAGCGGATGCGGCGCAAGACGGGTCAACACGATTGCGACTGCGTTGACGTAGTCCGGCTGATCCGGCGGACCGAGCGGCGGATTCCGATAGAGGCTAGAACGGCTGTGCAAGCGCGTATCCGGCAGCGCGCCGATGCCGGCGATGGCGATCTCGACCTGTCGCGCCGGGTCGTCGAGGTTGCTGCCGATCCCGACGCAGGCCGGGATCCATTCGGCGTCCCGCGGCATCGCGCCTGCGCCTATTGCGCGGACTGCCGCCGACGCCCGCGTCCGCGACCACGCCCGCCCGACTTGCGCGCACGCTCACCGCCGACGCCGAACGTATTGCGCTGATCCTGTTGCGGCATCTCCTGCACGTCGGTCCAGAAATCGACCAGGTCCGCGTCGACCTCTCCCACCGCTGCGCGCAGCAGCATCAGGTCATACGCGGCGCGAAACCGGCGGTGCGACAGCAGGTTCAATGCCCGGCGACCGCGTCGCTTCTGGAACCGAACCTGCAATTGCAGCATTTCGCGCATCGGGAAACTGAAACGTCGCGGTAACGCGATGCGCTGTGCCTGCAGCGCACTGACCTCTGCCGCCGCGCTGACCATGGCCTGGCTCTCTGAACAGCCGTCGTCCCCGGCCGTCAGCTCCGCAGCGCGCGCGGCGACCGTTGGCCACAGGAATACGCCGAACAGAAACATCGGCGTGATTGGCTTGCCGTCTTCGACGCGCTGATCCGTATTCTCGAGCGCGAGTTCGATCATGCGCGCCTCACGCTCGCCGTCCGGCCCCTGCAACCGATCCGCGGTGTACGGAAACAGGTGCGAGAACAGCCCGAGCGCGCGCAGCTGGCGATAGCTCGCGAGCGCGTGCCCCGACTGGAACATCTTCAGGAATTCGTCGAACAGGCGCGCGGCCGGCACGCCGTCAATCAGTGCTGCCATCCGCGGTATGGGTTCCGCCGCGTCCGGGTGCACTTCGAAACCGAGCTTGGCGGCGAAGCGCGCGGCCCGCAGCATGCGCACCGGATCCTCGCGATAGCGACGCTCCGCGTCGCCGATCATGCGCAAACGGCGCTCGCGCAAATCGTTCATGCCGTCAGCGAACGCCCAGACCGAGTAGTCGGCGATGTTGTAGTACAACGCGTTGACGGTGAAATCCCGCCGCCACGCGTCGTCCTCGACGTTGCCGTAAGCGTTGTCCGAAATGATTCGCCCGGACTCGTGCACGACGTGCCCGTCGTCCTCACTCGCCTCGCCGGCGCTGCGGAACGTCGCGACTTCGATGATCTCGCGGCCGAAGCGCACGTGGGCGAGGCGGAACCGGCGACCGATCAGCCGACTGTTGCTGAACAGTGCACGCACCTCTTCCGGCCTCGCGTCGGTCGCGACGTCAAAGTCCTTCGGCCGCCGGCCCAGCAACAGGTCACGCACGCCGCCGCCGACCAGGAACGCCTGGTAGCCGGAATCCTTGAGGCGGTATAACACCTTCAACGCGCCGCGCGAGATATTGGCGCGCGACACCGAATGCTCGGCGCGCGGGATGATGACCGGAGCGCGCTCGGCGGATTTCCGTATCTCGTTCAAAAGCCTTCCGTGTTCGGCGTGACAGCGACGCGGCGTATCATAGCAGCCCGATTCGCGCGGGATGCGCCGGGGTTCTTCCCCTGGCCCCGCTGACTGATTACCATACGCGCTGCCCGCGCTGCATCGACGTCAACGCATGACAGATAATAGATCGGGCATGACAAATAGATCATAAGATACTGAAAATATTCGATAAAACGCTCCCTTCGTCTAGCGGTTAGGACGCGGCCCTCTCAAGGCTGAAACACGAGTTCGATTCTCGTAGGGAGCGCCAATCCAGTGACCGAGCCAGAATCTCATCCGCCGTCCGGCTTTTTGCGCCGGATAGCGGCCGGCGTTTACGACGGCCTGCTCGTGCTCGCATTGCTGTTCTTACCGACATCGATCGTCATGGCGTTTCGCGGCGGCGCCGCCATCCCGCCCGGCAGTGCGTTATTTCAGCTGCTGCTGCTCGCCACCGTCGCGTGTTTCTTCATCGGCTTCTGGGTGCACGGCGGTCAGACGCTCGGCATGCGCGCGTGGCGGCTGCGCGTCGAGCGCCGGACCGGCGAGCCGCTGACCTACGGCGTCGGCCTGATCCGCTTCGCCGTCGCGATCGTGTCGATTGCGGCACTCGGCCTCGGATTTGTCTGGATGGTGTTCGACCCGCAAGGACTGACCTGGCACGATCGCGCCGCGGGCACGCGCGTCGTCGTGATTCCGAAGCGCTAACGCGCGCGCGCGAGCGCGATCAGCGTCGCCAGGGTCAACGCGATGGTCGGCAGCCACGCGACCAGGAACGGATCGAGTTCGTAGACCTGGCTGCCGTCGGCGAGGCCGCGCGCCGCGAGAAAATAGGCCAGACCGATAAACAGCCCGATGATCATCCGCGCGCCGGCACCCGAACTGCGCATGCGGCCGAATACGAACGGCAGCCCGAGCACGCACATCGGCACGACGGCGACGGCCGCGGCGATGCGCGCCCAGAACGCGATCTCGTACCTGCCGGAATCGAGCTCGTTGCGCCGCAGATACCGCACGTAGCGCCACAGCTCGACACCGCGCAGGCCGTCCGGCCTGACGACGGTCAGCGCGACCAGGTCCGGGCTCAGATTGTTCGCCTGCGTGGACCGGCGCGCCTGCATCGTCTTGACGCCCTGGCCCTGGAACATCGACTCGCGATAGTTACTCAATACCCACTGGTTCGCCGCATCGACGCCGGCCGAGTCGGCCCGGCCGATCGCGCCGAGCCCGCCGTCCGGTTCGAGCTTGTACAGGTACACGCCGCCAAGGCGAAAATCGTCGGTTAGCCGGCTGACGTTTAAATAAGTGTCGCCGTCGCGAATCCACGCACTCTTGCCGGTCGTGACCGGGTCGTCCGCATGCTTCGCCTCGGCGCGGAACTGGCGCGCATAGTTGTCCAGCGGCGGGCCCACGAATTCGCCGAGCGCCAGCGTCAGCAGCGCCAGGATCACACCCGTCATCGTGACGGCGCCGGCGAGGCGAAACATCGAGACGCCGGCCGCGCGGATGATCACGAGCTCGCCCTGGTTCGCCAGTCCGCCGAGGCCGAGCAGCGAGCCCAGCAGCACCGCCATCGGCAGCATCTGATGCGCGAGATTCGGCAATTTCAGGAACGAGTAGATAACCGCCTGAATGATGCCGTAGTTGCCGGTCCCGATATCGTCGAGCTGCGTGACAAACTCGATGAACACGGCGAGGCCGAGGAGCACGGACATCACCATCGCGGTGGCGGCAACAATGGTACGAAACAGATAGCGGCGGATGACTCTCATGGCGGCGGGCCTAACGTTTGCGCAGCGACAGGCGATTCAGGTAACCGAATTGCCGCGCGAGCAGAAATCCCCCGAACGCGAGGAACAGCAAGTGCACCCACCACATGCCGAGTAACGGCGGCACCTGTTCGCGCTCGACCCAGACCTTGCCGGCTGCCAGCAGGTCGACATAGATGATATAGACGAGCACGCCTGCGGCCAGCCCGCCGTAGCGTCCCTGCCGCGGCTGGCTGCGGCTCAGCGGCACCGCGATGACCGTCAGCACCAGGGTCGCGAGCGGCACCGATACCCGCCACTGCAATTCGGCGATCAGCTCCGGATCGTCGGCGCCGATCAGGTCGGCAAGCGGCCGCGACTCCGGCTTGAGTTTGACCGGCCCCGCCGCCGGCAAGGCGAACGGAATGCCGTGCTCAGAGAACGATATGATCTCGAACTCGGGCGTGCCGGGCTCGCCTTTGTAACGACTGCCGTTGGAAAACGTCAGGACCTTGACGTTGTCGGTCTCGGACGCACTCTGCCACGCCTGTTTCGCGACGATCACCTCGACGTCGGCACCGTCGGCGCGCTGGACGAAGACATTCTCGAGCGTGCCGGCCTCGGTAATCGCCTCCGCATACATCACGGCATCCGCCTCACCCAGGTTGATGAAACGGCCGGCTTCGAGCACGCGCAGATCGAGGCGCTGCTTCGTCTCTTCGACAATGATCTGTACCTGCCGAATCGCGCCAGGCGAAAAATCCAGGGCGAGCCAGCCGACGACGGCGGCGAGTATGACGGCGAGTACCGCGAGCGGGCGATACAAGGTGCCCGGCCCGATGCCGCAAGCCATCAACGCGGCCATCTCGCTGTCGCGGTAAAGCCGGCCGAGCGCGAGCATGATGGACAGGAACAGCCCGATGGGAATCAGGATCGTCAGGTACTGCAACGACGTCAGTAACATGACCTGAAATACGGCGTCCTTCGGCAACTTGTCGGACGCGGCGTCGCCGAGCACCTGCGCGAACTGATTGGTCAGCAGAATCAGCAGCAGCACGACGGTCACGACAACCCAGGTTTGCGCGGTCTCGCGAAGAACGTAGCGGCTCAGAATGCTCGACATGAATAAGGCTCTCGAATCTACCCGGCCAGCCCTGCCGACCGGGTGGCCGGGACCCGCTTACGCAGTGCGGCCGTTATCGAGTAGACTACGCCACTCTCCTGCACGGATGGACAACAACCCCGCAATCATCGGGTCTGGCGATCTTGCTCGTCAAGTCGTCCGCCGGCGCGCAGTCGAGAATTTGGGGACAACCAGCAAGCGGAGCTTCTTATGCGGTTCGAAGTCAAGACCGGCGCGGCAACGAAGGTCAAAACCTCATGCCTGATTCTGCCGGTATATGAGAGCGGGCCGCTGCCGTCCGTCGCACGGGCCGTTAACAAGGCGAGCGACGGTCTGATCGCCGATCTGCTCGGCGGCGGCGATATTCGCGGCAAGATCGGCGATACGCTCCTCGCGCGCCCTGGCGCCGGCGTTGCGGCCAAGCGCATCATGCTGGTCGGCTGCGGCGACAAAAAGAAATTCAACCGCAAGCAATACCGTCGGGCGCTGCAGGCGGCATATGCGGCGCTCGCGCGCACGCGCCACGAGGACGCGGTGTCGTGCCTGCACCTGGAGACGGCGAAGGGCGCAGACGTCGGCCGGCGGGCGCAGATGACGGCCGAAGTCTGGCAGAACGCGAGCTACCGCTTTACCGCAACCAAGAGCCATAGCAATGGCAATGGCAATAGCCATGGCAAGGGCAAGAACGGGGCGACCGGTCTCAAGTCGCTGGGGCTGCTCGCGGCGGGCGACAAAGCGGCCGGCGTCCGCAAGGGTGTCAAACGCGGCGAGGCCATCGGCGCCGGCATGCGCCTCGCGCGGGAACTCGGCAATCTGCCCGCCAACGTGTGCACGCCTTCGCATCTCGTCAGTGAGTCACGCAAACTCGCGCGCGGCAACGAGCGACTCAAGGTCGAAGTGCTCAGCGAAGCCGATATGAAGAAACTCGGCATGGGCTCGCTTCTGTCGGTCACGGCCGGCACCGTAGAGCCCGCCAAGCTGATCGTACTCAAGTATTCCGGTGCGGCGAAGAGCAAGGCGCCGGTCGCACTGGTCGGCAAGGGCGTGACTTTCGACTCCGGCGGCATTTCGCTGAAGCCCGGACCGGCGATGGACGAAATGAAGTTCGACATGTGCGGCGCGGCCGCAGTTATCGGCTGCATGAAAACGATTTCCGACCTGAAACTCTCGATCAATGTCGTCGGCGTCGTCCCGGCCTGCGAGAACCTGCCGAGCGGCATCGCGACGAAACCCGGCGACGTCGTCACCGCGATGAACGGCAAGACAATCGAGGTGCTGAACACCGACGCGGAAGGCCGTCTGATCCTGTGCGACGCGCTGACGTACGTACAGAAGTTCAAACCGCGCGCGATCATCGATATTGCGACGCTGACAGGCGCGTGCCTCGTCGCGCTCGGCAAACACCGCAGCGGCCTGTTATCGAACTCGGACAAACTCGCGGCCGCGCTGCAGAAGGCCGGCGACGCCGCCGATGATCCGGCGTGGCGACTGCCGCTCGGCGACGAGTACAACGAGCTGCTGAAGAGTAATTTTGCCGACCTCGCAAACATCGGCGGGCGCAACGCGGGTACGATCACCGCCGCTTGCTTCCTGTCCGCCTTCGTCGAGGACACGGATTGGGCCCACCTCGACATCGCCGGCACCGCCTGGTACGGCGGCGCGAAAAAAGGCGCAACCGGCCGCCCGGTGCAGCTGCTGATCGAGTACCTGATCAGCCACGCGTAGCGCGCGACGGATTCCACCCGCATTGAGCAGCCCCGAACTTCGCGTCGATTTCTACGTTTTGCAGGCGGCAGATGCCGGCGCGCGGATGCAATTCGCCTGTCGGCTGACCGAAAAGGCTTACACGTTGAAGAACCGCGTGTACGCGTTCGTCGACAGCGCCGCGCGCGCGCGCGAGCTGGACGAGCTGCTGTGGACGTACCGGGCAGGAAGTTTCGTCCCGCATGAAATCGAGTCGGGCGCTGACGCGGGCCCGGTGCCGGTCGTCATCGGGCACGATCCGGCCACGCAGCCGGACGGCGATCTCCTGATCAATCTGTCGGCAACGACCCCGTCTTTCTTCGATCGCTTCGGCCGCGTCGCAGAAATCGTCGACGGCTCCGATGACGGCAAGCGTGCCGGCCGCGAGCGCTTCGCTTTTTACCGCGATAACGGCTTCGCACCGAATACCCATAAAATAGCCTGACCGCGCGACGACGGACGCGGAGCGACCAATCCAGATGGACAAGACTTATCAACCCGCGGCGATCGAGCGGCGCTGGTACGAGCGCTGGGAAGCGGCAGGCTATTTTGCGCCGACCGGCGACGGCGAGCCCTACTGCATCATGATCCCGCCGCCGAACGTGACCGGCACCTTGCACATGGGTCATGCGTTCCAGCACACGATCATGGACGCGCTGACGCGTTACCACCGCATGCGCGGCGACCGCGCGCTGTGGCAGCCGGGTACCGACCACGCGGGCATCGCGACGCAAATGGTGGTCGAGCGCCAGCTCGCGGCGCAAAACCAGTCGCGCCTCGAGCTCGGCCGCGACGCGTTCCTCGAGAAGGTCTGGGACTGGAAGGCGGAATCGGGCGATACGATTCAACGGCAAATGCGCCGCATGGGCAGCTCGGTCGACTGGAATCGCGAACGGTTTACGATGGACGCAGACCTGTCGCGCGCGGTCGTCGAGGCGTTCGTGCGCCTGCATGACGAAGGGCTGATCTACCGCGGCAAGCGACTCGTGAACTGGGACCCGGTGCTGCACACGGCGCTGTCGGATCTGGAGGTGCTGTCGGCCGAGGAAGCCGGTCACATGTGGCACTTCCGCTATCCGCTGACGGACGGATCCGGGCATATGTTCGTCACGACGACGCGGCCGGAAACGATGCTGGGCGACACCGCGGTCGCCGTGCACCCGGACGACGACCGTTACGCGCGACTAATAGGGCAAACCATACTGCTGCCGCTGTGCGACCGCGAAATTCCGGTGATCGCCGACGACTACGTCGACCCCGAATTCGGCACCGGCTGCGTCAAGATCACGCCGGCGCACGATTTCAATGACTACGATGTCGGTCAGCGTCACGATCTGCCCCTGATCAACGTGTTCACGATCGACGCCGCAATGAATGACAACGCGCCGGCGGCCTACCGGGGCATGGACCGCTACGACGCGCGCAAGCGGATCGTCGCCGACATGGATGCTGCCGGGCTGCTGGAACGGGTCGACGACCACAAGCTGATGGTCCCGCGCGGCGACCGCAGCGGCGACGTCGTCGAACCGTACCTGACGGATCAGTGGTTCGTGCGCGCCAAACCGCTGGCCGAACCGGCGATCGCGGCCGTCGACGACGGACGCATTCGCTTCATCCCGGAGAACTGGGACAAGACCTACTACGAGTGGATGCACAACATCCAGGACTGGTGCATCAGTCGCCAGTTGTGGTGGGGCCATCGAATACCGGCCTGGTACGACGAGTCCGGCAATTTCTATGTCGGGCGATCAGAGGCCGAGATACGCGAGCAACACGGCCTCGGCGACGACGTCGTCCTGACGCAGGACGAGGACGTGCTCGACACCTGGTTCTCGTCGGCGCTCTGGCCGTTCTCTACGATCGGCTGGCCCGACGACACGCCGGAGCTGCGCACGTTCTACCCGACGAACGTATTGGTCACCGGCTTCGACATCATCTTCTTCTGGGTCGCGCGGATGCTCATGATGGGCCTAAAGTTCGCCGGCGACGTGCCGTTCCGCGAGGTTTACATTCACGGACTGATCCGGGATCAGGACGGACAGAAGATGTCCAAGTCGAAAGGCAACGTCCTCGACCCGCTCGACCTGATCGACGGGACGGACCTCGAAACGCTGGTCGCGAAGCGCACGTCCGGGCTCATGCAGCCGCACCTGCAGCCGAAGATCGAAAAGGCCACCCGCAAGCATTTCCCGAACGGCATACCCGAGTTCGGCACCGACGCGCTGCGCTTCACGTTCGCGGCGCTCGCGACGACCGGACGTGACATTCGCTTCGACCTGAATCGAATCGAGGGCTACCGGAACTTCTGCAACAAGCTGTGGAACGCGTCGCGCTATGTCCTGATGAACGTCGAGGACGCGCCCGATGAGATCGAAGACCCGGCCGCGCTCAGCCTCCCCGATCGCTGGATCCGCTCGCGCCTCGGCCACACGATCGCCGCCGTCGAAGACAACCTGGCGCACTACCGTATGGACCTCGCGGCAAAAGCGCTCTACGAATTCACCTGGAACGAGTACTGCGACTGGTATCTCGAGCTGTCGAAACCAATCCTGCAGGGCGACGCGTCGGCCGCCGAGAAAGCGGCGACGCGCGCCACGCTGGCCGGCGTGCTCGAGGCACTGTTGCGGGCGCTGCACCCGCTGATCCCGTTCATCACCGAGGAAATCTGGCAACGCGTCGCGCCGCTGGTCGGCCCGATGGGCGACGATGCGTCGATCATGCAGCAACGCTACCCGCTCGCGAGCCATTACCCGGCGGCTGACGACGCGGAACGGGAACTCGACTGGATTCGCCAGTTCGTGCTCGGCATTCGCCAAATTCGCGGCGAAATGGACATCGCCCCCGGTAAACCGCTCGCCGTGCTGCTGCAGGACGCTTCGACCGGCGACCAGGCGTTACTCGCGAAACACGAGCGGTACCTGCGTCAGCTCGCGCGACTCGACAGCGTCGCGACGCTCGATCCCGGCGCGGAACCGCCGCCGTCAGCAACGGCGCTACTCGGCGCGATGAAGATCCTGGTACCCATGGCCGGCCTGATCGACGTCGCGGCCGAGCGGCAGCGGCTGGACAAGGCGCGAGAACGAGCCGCGACGGGTCTCGGCAAGGTGCGCGGTAAACTCGGCAACGACAAGTTCCGCGCCAACGCGCCGGCCGACGTGGTCGCGAAAGAGGAAGCGAAGGCCCGGGACCTGGAACAGGAGATCGCCCAGCTCGACGAGCAGCTCGGTCGTCTCGATCGGCTCTGAGGCCCGTATCCGGCCGAAAATGCGCATTGCGTCGCGTATTTGGCACCGGAATGGGGCAAGATTCGAGTCAGTATGACTGACGGATTGGCACAAATCGCAAACGGCGACCGCCGCGGACAAGCCAAGGCGCTCTGCGACCAGGTCACCGAGCAGGTCGGCCACGTCATCCTCGGCAAAGTCGACGAGGTCAAGCTCGCGTTTACCTGCGCGCTCGCGCGCGGCCATCTGTTGATCGAAGACGTGCCGGGCGTTGGCAAGACGCTGCTCGCTCGCGCGCTCTCGATCGCCCTCGGCCTCTACTCTCGGCGGATTCCGTTCCCGAGCGACATGCTGCCGGCGGACATCATCGGCGTCTCGGTATTCGAACAACAGACATCGCAGTTCCGCTTCCACCGCGGGCCGCTGTTCGCCGAGCTCGTGCTGGCAGACGAAGTCAACCGCGCGACGCCAAAATCGCAGAGCGCGTTGCTCGAAGCGATGGAAGAGCAGCAGGTCACCGCGGACGGACAGACCTACGATCTGCCCAACCCGTTTTTCGTCATCGCGACGCAGAACCCGACGACGCAGATTGGCACATTCCCGCTGCCCGAATCGCAACTCGACCGGTTCCTGATGCGTATCGGCCTCGGCTATCCGCCGGAGGAACTCGAACGCGCGCTGCTCGTCGGCGAGGATCGCCGCGCGATGCTCGGCCAGATTCGCGCGGTCCTGACCAGCGAGCAACTGATCGAATTACAGGCCGCCGCGAAGAGCGTGCACGTCTCCGACGCGATACTCGACTACACGCAAGCGCTGGTCCGATTCACGCGCGAGACGCCGGATGTCGAATTCGGCCTGTCGCCGCGCGGCGCCGTCGACCTGATCGCCGCGGCGCGCTGTTGGGCGATGATCAACGGCCATGCCGGCGTGCATCCGGAGGACGTCAAAGCGGTTTTCACGCCGGTGACGGGTCACCGGCTGCAGTCACGGAACGATGTGGAGCACGCAGAGAAAGACATTGCGAAGTTCGTACTCGAGTCCGTGCCGGTGCCGTGACCGCGATCGCGCAAGCGCTGTCTGCATCGATCAGCTCCCGCGCCCGCGAATGGGCGCGCAAACGACAGGGGCCCGACCCCGCCTCCACGCACCTCGCCTCGGGACGCATCTATATCCTGCCGACGCGCGCCGGGGTGATCTTTGCGTGCATTGTGTTCACGATGCTGCTCGGCGCAATGAACTACAACAACAATATGGGTTTTGCGCTGACGTTCCTGCTGGCAGGTATCGCGGTCGTCAGCATTCATCATTGTCACCGCAATCTCGCCGACACTTTTTTTCACTATCTGGGCGGACATCCGGTATTCGCCGGCGACGACATGGAGTTTCGCTTCGTGGTCGAAAACCGGGGCCGCGTGTCACGCTGGCAGATTCGCTTGCACTGGCACGATCGTGACTTGATCTGCAACGAGATCGAAGCCAACACGCGAACACAAGTCCGCGTGCGCGTCGCGACGACGAGCCGCGGCAAGCTGGAGCTGCCGCGCATTCAGCTCAGCACACGGTTTCCGCTCGGGCTGTTTCGCGCCTGGGCCTGGGTCAATATGGAATTCGCCGAGCTGGTGTACCCGGCGCCGACGCCACGATCGGCGCGCGAACGGTTCGCCTGGTCCGGGCAGACGACCAGTGGTTACGACCGCGGCGGCGACGACGACTTCTCAGGCCTGCGGGACTATCGGCTAGGCGACCCGCCGAAGCACATCGCCTGGAAAGCGCTCGCGCGAACCGGCGAAATGCTGGTGACCGAATACCGCAGCGGAGTCCAGGACCTGATCTGGATCGACTGGCAGGATTTCCGTGCGCCGAACACGGAAGCGCGCCTTGCGGCGATGACGCGGCGCGTACTCGATGCCGATGCGGACGGGCATCGCTACGGACTC
>JBPCXI010000131.1:0-15994 GCA_051008895.1 Gammaproteobacteria bacterium
CCGCCATACCATACATAACCCAACCGCTCTTGCGCGGCTCAACACCGGATTCCTCGCAAACTCGCTCGACGCCCTTGATACCAACTACGGATGAATCTTCGGGTGTAGACGGGACCTTCGCAGTATAAGTCTCTCCGGTTTCCTCGCTGATCAGGAGCAAATCCGTGAACGTGCCGCCGACATCAACACCAAGACGATAACTCATGCTTCCACCCTAATCTTTTTCTCTGACTGACTGCCCAAAAAGAATTTCAAAAAATCTCATCCAAACGACCGCCGTCGATGACCGATCCGGCAGTCTGAATCTCTCGTGTATTCGCGACGCAATGTGGCGTCGCCAGAAGGCTTGGCGAATAGTTACTAGCTGGCTTCCCGGTACTGCTCGGCAACCTGGGGGAATATCCCCGCTTTCGGCAGCATCGCGGGCACGCCCCGACCGAGTTGTTCCTGCAACCAATCGCTCGTTTGTATTATTTTCTCCAATGAAACGCCGGTCGTGACGCCGGATCTCTCAAGCATGTATAGCAAATCGTCGGTCGGGATATTCCCGGTCGCAGCCGGCGCGAACGGGCAACCGCCGATCCCTCCGATACTCGCATCGAGGGACGCAACCCCGGCATCGAGCGCGGCCTGCGCATTGGCGAGACCGGTATTGCGCGTATTGTGAAAGTGGCAACGAATCGGCAGGTGCGGCACGCGCTCGCGGACGGCACCGATCAATTCCGTCACCTGGTCGGGCACTGCGACGCCGATGCTGTCGGCAATGCCGAGCTCAACCGGGTCGCCGGCCGCGATCTCATCGACGATGTCGAGCACCCGCTGCAGCGGCACCTCGCCCTCGAACGGGCAACCGAACGCGGACGAAACCATGACGTTCGCCCGAATGCCGGCCGCCTTCGCGTCTTTCGCGATATCGAGCCAGGCCTTGATCGACTCGCTGGTCGGCACGCCCTGGTTGCGCTGGTTATAGGTATCGCTGGCAACAACGGCCATGCCGATCTCATCCATATTCACGTCGCGTGCGCGGTCGAAGCCACGCCGGTTGAGGACCAGGCCGATGTAGATCACATCGTCGCGATCCGGCAACCCGCGAACGACGTCCTCGGCATCGGCCATTTGCGGGACCCGCTTCGGATGCACGAAACTGGTGACCTCCGCACGCCGAATGCCGGCGTCGATCGCGCGCTCGATGAATTCGATCTTGGCGGCTGTCGACAGAATCTCCGGCTCGCTCTGCAGACCGTCGCGGGGGCCGACCTCGATAATGGAAACTTGGCGCGATTTGTCCGTCATTGACATTTGTTTGCGGCAGATTAAAACGTCTTATTTTATACTACATGCCCCGATGCTCGAAACACCTCCGGGCTCACCCGGTCCACCCGATGGAGAGCGGCTCAGCGTTATGACCACCGAAGCAATCCGTAATACCGGTCCACTGCGAGATTTACGGCTCGTCGAGATGGGCACCCTGCTCGCGGGGCCGTTCTGCGGCCAGCTGATGGGCGATTTCGGCGCGGAAGTCATCAAGGTCGAACCCCCGGGCAAGGGCGATCCGATGCGCGAGTGGGGTCAGGAGAAGGCGCACGGCATGTCTCTCTGGTGGCCGGTGATCGCACGCAACAAGAAATCGGTCACGATGAATCTCCGCGAGGAGGAAGGCCAGGAACTCGCGCGGGAGCTGATCTCGAAAGCCGACTTTCTGCTCGAGAATTTCCGCCCCGGCACGATGGAACGCTGGAATCTCGGTTACGACGAATTGAAGAAGATCAACCCGGGCCTGATCATGATTCGGGTGTCCGGCTACGGCCAGACCGGCCCGTACTCGAGTCGCGCCGGCTTCGGCGCGGTCGGCGAGTCGATGGGCGGGCTGCGTTACGTCTGCGGCGATCCGTCGGCGCCGCCGAGCCGCATGGGCATCAGCATCGGCGACTCGCTGGCAGCCACCTTCGCCTGCATCGGCGCGCTGACCGCGCTGCACCACCGTGAGCGCACGGGCGAAGGTCAGGTCGTCGATTCGGCGATCTACGAAGCGGTCCTGAACATGATGGAGTCGCTGATCACGGAGTACGACCAGGCCGGGTACATTCGCGAGCGGCAGGGCTCGATCCTGCCCAACGTCGCCCCGTCCAACGTCTATCCGACCAGCGACGACAGCATGATTCTGATCGCGGCCAACCAGGACACGGTTTTCGGTCGATTGACGGACGCGATGGACCGCCCCGACCTGGCGGCAGACGACAGGTATAAGACGCACTCGGCGCGCGGCGCGCACCAGGCCGAACTGGATGAGATCGTGTCCGCATGGACGCGGACGATGCCGGCGGCCGAACTCGAGGCGCTGATGGAAGAGCACGGCATCCCGTCCGGCAAGATCTATCGCGCTCCGGAAATGCTGGAAGATGCGCACTTTCGTGCCCGCGACGCGATCATCAAGACCCAGCATCCGAAATTCGGCGAGCTGATGATGCAGAACGTCGCGCCGAAGCTGTCGGCAACGCCGGGCGGCGTCCGCCGTCCGGGTCCGGCACTCGGCGAACACAATGACGAGATCTTCGGCGGCCTGCTCGAACTGAGTCCACAGCAAATCGCCGACCTGCAGTCGGCCGGCATTATCTAGGCACCAATGCCCGCATGAACGACCCGACGAGCACACGACTCGGCCCGATCGCCTGCGTCACGGTTACCGTGACGGATCTCGCTGCGGTCGAAGCCAGCTACCCGCTATATCTCGGCTACCGTGAGGTCGGTCGCGGACGCATCAGCGATGCGCTCGCCTCGCTGTGGCATGCGCCCGGCGTCGCCGGCAACCGGTACCTGCTGCTGGCGCCGGAGGCCGGTGACGATTGCGTGATGCGCTTCGTCGAATCGCCGACCGATCCGGACCTGGTGCCATTCTCGACATACGGCTGGAACGCGGCTGAAATCATGGTGCAGAACGTCGACGCGACCGCGGAAACGCTGCGGGGCTCTCCGTTCGAAATCATCGGCGAACCGCAGAACCTTTCGTTTACCGATGACATCCGTGCGATGCAGATCCTGGGACCGGGCAACGAGCTGCTTTACCTGACCGAATTCAAACGACCGGTTCCCGGCATCGACACGCCGGTGGCACGCTGCAGCGTGGACAGCGTTTTTATTGTGATCCTCGGCGGCCCGGATATGGCAGACCTGCAAGGCTATTACGGCCAACACTTCGGCGTCCCGGCGGCGCCGGTGATGGATTCGCGCGTCAAGGGGATGTCGGCGGCATTCGGCAATTCGCCGGATCACACGTATCCGATTGCGGCATTGCCGCTCGCCGGCCGGAACCTGATCGAGGTCGATGAAATGCCAACGCAGGCCGGCGCCAGGCCGACTGCCGACGGCCTGTTGCCCGCCGGCATCGGGATCGTCAGCTTCCTGTCGAGCAAGCCGACCGATGTCGGCGTCGGCGATGACCTGCCCCCTTACCGCGGCACGGCCGGCGCGACTTGTCAGGCAGGACCGGCAGGGGAATTAATCGAGGTCATTCATCGCCGCTGATGCGACGCATCAGGCGATGCTGATCTCCAGCGTCATGACGTCGTCGATCGACAGTGCCAGCGCATCGCCGCGGTGCAGTCGGCAGTTCCGGCGCGAGTCGCCGGTCGGCGAACCGAAACCCACGAGATCCCCCGGGCGCAAGCTGTACCGCTGCGACAGGTCCGCCAGGCGTTCCTGCATGCGCTCCGCGCCCGCATACGTCAGCGCGGCAGCCACCTCGACGCCGTTGAGCGCTAAACGCATCGTGCGCTCGCTCGGGTCGCCGAATTCTTCGCCGGTGACGATGGCGGGACCCATCGGGCAGGCCCCGGGAAACTGCTTGCTCTCGATATAACGTCGCCAGTCGTCGGTCCGCGCCGCAGAGAGATCGAGTAACAGCGTATAGCCGGCGATCGCTTTCGCCGCAGCACCGCTGTCCGCGCGATATAGCGGGCGACCGATGACGGCCGCCAACATGCCCGAGCACTCGAAGGGCGAATCGTCCTGCCATGGCACGTCGACGGCAGCGCCGCTGCCAACGGCCGTATTCGGACTCTTGATGAAGTTCCTGCCGTCCTCTTCGGTTACGAGCACGAGACCCGGACGCCGAACCGGCGGCAGCAAAACGGTGCCATCGAACGGCAACACGACACCGGCGCGACGAAGTTCCTCATAGCGGGTCGGGGAACTGGCGGCGACGGCCTCTAGCAACGCGGCAGTCTTGCCGATGCCGTCCTGGCCCGCGGCCAACACGCTGACGACCGAGTGCGGAATCCAGCTGGCCTGCCCCATCGTGCTCGGCGCGGCCGTAAGGTCGACGATATCTCCGTTCGGCAGCACGCCGCCGGGGCGCCCCCCGATCTCGCGACAATCGATCGTCAAGAGTTTCATGCCGGCGTTGCGGTCTGCCCTAGCCCTCGTTGTCGGCGACGACGATGACCAGACCGTCGAGCTCCTCGGATACTTCGATCTGACAGGTTAACCGACTGCGGTCGTCACGATCGAGAGCCGCGTCGAGCATCGCGTCTTCCATGTCGGTCATTGCCGACACCTTGTCCACCCAATCCTCGGCAACGTAGGAATGACAAGTCGCGCATGCGCAAGCGCCACCGCATTCGGCAACGATGCCGTCGATATTTGCATCGATTGCGGTTTCCATGACCGTGTTGCCCACGGTCGCGTCGACCTCACGTTGCTCGCCGTCGAGGCAATGGAAGATAATTCGTGGCACGGGTCAGGCCAAACCGATATCTGCGCGCCCGCGCCGGAAGGATCCGAATGTCGGCATCACGCGGCGGTCAGTTCTGGGCGGCGGCCTGGCGCATCGCGTCACGCGCCTTACGGGCCTGGTTGATCGAGTTGTTGAGCTCCCTGATCCGGGTCTGCTCGCTCTCGATAAACGTGATCCAGTTGCGCGCGCGCTTCTCGACGGTGTCGTCCTTCGCGGCCTGACGGAACGCTTTCTTGGCGTCATCGAACTTTTCGAGTTCGAACAGGCACATGCCCATCATCTCGTGCGATAGCGCGGGCCGTTTCAGTCCGCCTTTATTCAGCGCACTGCGAGCCGCTGCCACGCATTCGTCGTAGCGGTTCAGGTTCAGGTAGCTGTTCGCGAGTCGCGAATCGAGTTCGCCGTCGTTCGAGATTTTCGCAGCCTCAGTCAGCGGCGGAATCGCTTTCTCGAATTCGGCCGCCATCTGCCATGCCTGCGACTGCAGCCTCAAGTTCTGCTCGGTTTTCTCGACGATGCCGTCCGCCAAGCCTTGCTCGAGCACGCGCGCCGCCTTGAAGCCCGCCTCCGACTGCATCAGCAGCTGCGCCATCGTCACTATCTCGGAGCTGCGATTCAGCAGCCCCTGGTCGTACGCGGCCTCGTACGCCGCCAGCTGCCGGCGCTCCTTATTCAGCTCGCCGTACATGCCCGACAGCATCGTCCAGTATTCTTTTTTCGGCCACTGGACCACGAGTCTCTCGAGGATTTCGACCACCTTGGGGATGTTGCCCTGCTCGTAATACGCGACGCGCAGCAACAGCCACCAGCTCTCCTTCGTCTCTTTGTCACGCTCCCGCGCGATGTTCATCGCGCGCTCGATCAGCGGGATCATCTGGTCGTACTGCTCGATCTGATAGTGAGCGGATGCCAGCAGAATCAGCGGATCCGGCGGCGGATTCGTCACGACCTTCAGCCAGTCCTCCATGATATTGATCGCGCCCTGCCAGTCCTCGATCGTGAAATGTAGCTGCGCGAGCGTATACAGCGTTTCCGTGCGCTGCCGGTCCTCGATTTCAGGATTCGCGAGCATCGTTTCGAAGGCCTTGATGCTGTCCCTGTAGCGCTCCATCGAGAAATACACGACGCCAAAGAAATTGTAGAGCTGAATCTCCTCGGCGGGTCGTACGGTCTTCTGGTTCTTGATCTGGTTCAGGACATTCAATGCGCCCTGAAAATCGTCGGCCTCGACAAATTCCTGCGCTTTGGCAAACTTTTCGTATGTCTTCGCGCTGATGCCGCCGACTTTGCGCGTCTCCTGCTGTTGTTCTTCCTCTTCCTGCGCGGCCACCGGCATTGCCAGCAGCGCACATGCGAGCAACGATCCGACAATCTGCAATAAAAGCTTTCGAGATGACATACCGGCACTCATCGTTTCAATCATTCCTCGAACTTGTAGGTCAGGCGCGTCTGCACCCCGGGTGAATCGATCGGTTCGCCGTTGACGACCCGAGCCTTGTACTTCCACTTCTGCACGGCCTTGATCGACGAACTCTCGAACATCGAACTGGAACACTCGGTCGCGACGACATCCCTGACCTCGCCGGTCTGAGTCACCGTGAATTCCATATCGCAAAAGCCCTCGACCCCGCGCGACTGCGCGCGACGCGGATAGATGGGCTCGACGCGAACGATCGGCAGGTATTCGCCGTCAACGGCGAAGTCGCCACCCTGCATACCCATATCGATGTCGACATTCACGCGCCCCATGGTCACGGTCGGGGCATTCGCATCGAGATTGTCGAGCTGCGGCGGAGGCATCTCCGGCGGCTTCTCCTCGACCTCGGGCGGCTTGTCGGGCTTGCGGTCTTTTTGTTCAAGCACCTCTTCCTGACGCACGCGAATAAAGTCAGCGAAGTTAAACTCCGCTTTGTCGGTGATTGCGCTGCGACCCGTCGCGATCAGAAATTGCATCAACCACAGCAGCGCGAATGTCACCATGACACCCGTAACCAAGGATATGCCGAGTCGCGCTACCATTTACTGTTCCTCGTCGTGTCCCTGTCGTCTGCTCTGCCTGGAAAAGTGCCTAGTCGGATTCCGCGGAGATCGACACGCCGACCTTCGCCTCGCGGGCGGCGGCCATCACGGCCAGCAGCGTCTCGGCTTGTGAATCCTTGTCGGCCTGAATCAGCACGGAGCCCTCGGGATTCTCCGCGTGCAGCCGCTCGATCTGACCTCGCACTGCCTGCTTTTCGACTTTCTGCCGATCGATCCAGATCTCGTTCTTGCCGCTGATAGCGACCAGGATATTCGCTTTCTTCTTATTGACGGCAGTCTTGGCTTCAGGCCGCAGCACATCGATGCCGGCTTCCTTTACGAATGAAGCGGTCACGATGAAGAAGATCAGCATGATGAACACGACGTCGAGCATCGGCGTCAGGTTAATGCCTTCTTCCTCATCCTGGTTGTTCTGAAGAATGGATCTGCGCATAAGTTATTCCTACTCCGAAAGCTCGCTGATCGGAATCGGGTCGCCGCGGAATCCTGCATCCCTTGCCGAATCGATAACACCGACGACCAGCGAGGTCTTGGCGCGCTTGCCCGCGAGTACCGCAAGACCCGCATCCGGGTTCTCCGCCTTGCGCCGCGTGATTTGCGCGCTGACGGCGCGCGGATCGACGTTGAGCCCGTCGATCGTAATCTCGCCGGAGCTGTAGATCTTTACCGCGATCGATTTCGCATCGCTCTCGGACTGCTGAACCGATGGCGGCTTCGTCGCGTCGACGCCGAATTCACGCAAGAACGAAGCCGTCACGATGAAAAAGATCAGCATGATAAATACGACATCGAGCATCGGCGTCAGGTCGATCTCCGCCTCTTCCTCGGTCTGGGCGAGCACCTGGCTTATGCTGTCAACGCGTCTTGCCATATCCTGTTTTCCTCAACGTCGATGTGCCGACTCAGTGGTCCATCGTCAGCGCGTCTTCGAGCGTTTCGACTTCGCGCTCGACGCGTCGCGTCAGCAGCGTGACGAGAAACACGCCGGACAACGCGCCGACCATGCCGGCCATCGTCGGGATCGTGGCTTTGGATACACCGGCCGCCATTGACCGCGCGTTGCCGCTGCCGGACATCGCCATGACGTCGAATACCGTAATCATGCCGGTGACCATGCCGAGCAGACCGAGCAACGGGCACAGCGCGACGAGGGTCTGCACGACGGTGACGCCGTTGCTCGCCGACATCGAGAAGCGCGAGATCATCGCCTCGCGGATCTGATGCGCAGCCCAGGAACGGCGTTCTCCGCGTCCTTCCCACTGGTCCCGAATGTTCTTGCTCATTTTCCGCAGCTCGGTGCCGTAGAAAATCATGCGCTCGATGATCACGGCCCACATCAGGAAGATCGTCCAACCGATAACGGTCAGTACGGGCCCGCCGAGTTCCATGAAGTCCCGGACGGCTTCGAAAATGTCTCTGGCCCACTGCATCAGCGCAGCTCCTTTGCTTTCAGGACTCTACCCCTGACGGCGCGCGGCCGCTTCCTTTTCCGCGTGTGAAGCGATGATGCCGGCACTCTGCTCCTGCAGGACCTGCACGATGCGTCGACTGCGGCCGCTAACCAGCGTGTGCAGCAGAACCATCGGGATCGCCACACACAGTCCGAGCACCGTCGTGACCAGTGCCTGCGAAATGCCGCCGGCCATCAGCTTCGGATCGCCGGTGCCGTACAGCGTGATCGACTGGAAGGTCTTGATCATGCCCGTCACGGTACCGAGCAGCCCCATCAGGGGCGCCACGACCGAAATGATCTTCAGGAATAATAGACCCCGATTCAGCGCCGGAGTTTCCTTGAATATCGCTTCGGACAGCTTGAGCTCGAGCGTTTCCGTGTCCGCGGCCTTGTTGTTGTCGTGCACGCTGAGCACGCGACCCAGCGCATTATCCTGGCGCGCGGCATCGCTGTTGAGTTGCGCCGTAACCTTGCGGCTCGCGAGGCCAAGCACGACCATCCGCTCGAGCGCTATCAACAGGCCGATGATGCCGATCGAAATAATCAGGTAACCGACGAGGCCGCCCTGTTGCACGCGTTCCTGCAGATTCGGCACCTGGATCAGCGAGGCAAGAACGCCGCCGCGCGTCGGATCGATACCGAACTGAACGAGGCCGGACTGGGCATTGAACAGGTCGCGCGTGCTGTCGACGAAACGGCTCTGCTCGGGCTGCCGAGGCAATTCCGAAACGTTGCCGGTCAGCGGCTCGAATTTGAGGAACTTGCCGTCGGTGATGATATTGAAAGCGCCGACGCGAACGACGTCGAGCGTCTGCTCCTGACCGTCACCCATGATCACGTTCGTGGAAATCCTCACGACGCGACCGGTTTCCGTCATTTCGCGCTGCAGCTCGAACCACAGCCGCTCGATCTCTTCGAGGGAAGGCAACTTCGCACTGCTGCCGATCTTTTTCGCGAGATCCTCGAGGAACGCGCCGCGATCCGGATACTGAATGCTGGTCAGAGAACTGTCGAAGCGCGCCTGTGCGTCGCCCGACACCTGCTGCATGACACCGAACAACTCCTTTAGCGAACCGAGTCGGCTATTCAGCGTCTCGGTAAGGACCGCGATCTCCTGATCGTTGTCCTCGAACGATTGCTCGAGCTGCTGACTGCGGGCTTCCGCGCTGCGTTTCTCGCCGGTCGCCTGGTTAAGCAATGACTGCTGCTCGGACTTGGCCTGCGCGAAACGTGATTCGCGAGCCTTGTTTGCGTTCGAATCCGACACTCTGCCCTTCTCGACCTGCCGCAGCAGCTCGCTCATCGACATCGCTTTGTTTTCATCCTGCGCGGCGGCCGGCAGGGCCAGCGCGAATACCAGGAAGAGTGCTGCGCCTGCGGCGGCAATATTCTTATATTTCATCAACCCGCCTCCGGTGCCGGAACTGGAAGTAAGACCAACTCAGGCGCGATCTGCTTGTTAGCGATCTTGAGCCCCTGCCGGATCTGGTTCTTGAACTCGCTGCCCAGCGCCTGCCATTGCCTGGCTTGCTGGTCCCACGCGCCCGACACCTGGCCGTCCGGGCTCTGATACATCAGCGATACGCGGCCAATGCGCAGGAATTCAACCTCGCGCGTACCGCCATCGATGGAGATCGTGTCCTTGTAAGCCTCGATCGTGCTGCCGTAATCATTCTCGATCTGGTAAGCCTCGGTGACCTTGCGGAATTTCTCCGCGACCGTGATGTCGTCACGCTCCATGAGCTGCTTCAGGCGCGCGACGCGATCGGTGCGCTCCTCGAGCAGAAACGGCACGTCCAGTTCAACGAATTGCTCCAATCCGTCGATCATCTTGGTCATGATCGGCACGATCTGACGATTGATAACCTCCACCTGGTCGATGGACTCGCGAAGATCGTTCATCTTCAGCTTCTGGTTATCGACTTGCAGGCCCAACAAGGTGTTGTAGACCTTGAGTCCGTCGATCTCTTTCAGCGTGCCCTTGTATTGATCTTCCAGGCTGCGCGTCTGTTTGACGACGTTATCGATGCGCTCCTGTGATTCCTGCGCGAGCTTCGTGCGGCCCTGCTGCTTTTGCAGAATCTGATCCAGCGATTGCGAACTACCGACCAGCGGTAGCGAAACCGCCGTCGCGGTCAGTGCGACCACGAGCCACGACTTCCAATTGATTGGACTCATGAAGATCCCCTTGGCAATTTTTCGATTTGGAATAAGCACAGATTCGTCAATTCGGGGACCTCAGAGGGCGAACCCGAATCATTCTGGACTTCGTTTTATCACCTTTACTCCCGGTTTGCCCAAGATAGCACGGGCAACCACCACCGGCGCCGCAGAATAACATAACCTTTCCCGATGCGCCGCACGTCGATCTATTTGCTAGTTTAGCGAGTAACTTTCTTTTCGTTCTTGTCGAAATCAGCAACAAGTTCGCCTTGCAGCATTATCTTTTTCACGCACATTAAATTTAACATCAACGAGCCTCGACGCGCGACGCGTGCGCGGCCAACGCGAACGTTCGAGAGCGCAATGGCTCGCCTCTGCGCCGGCGCGCGACGCGCCGCGACTCTGGCGCTAAGTGATTCACTTTTTTATACATAAAAACAAATATTTACCGCTTTATTATCGAAATCATCTTAGTACATACCCGGCAGCGGAGGCGTGATTTGGGTGGCGGGCTGTTGACAACGCCCAGACGTTACAACAACATCTGCCGACATGAGTAATGTGTCGACAGTTGCTGCGAACGCATCGCGACCGGGCCGTACCGGCCGGGTTGCGACTAACGCACTGCTTCTGCTCCTCGGGCTTGGCCGGCGGGGCTGCGGGTGAATGAGCGACTAAACGACGAACATCTCCGTAAGACCCCGCACCCCACCATAGGTAGCGGGGTTTTTTTATGCTGAATCAATTGGATACGAGGAAAAACCGAGAGGCGGGAGACGAGTGATGAACGAGCGAGCGAATGACCGTGTGGTGATATTCGACACCACGTTGCGCGATGGCGAACAGGCACCGGGATGCAGCATGACGCTCCGGGAAAAACTGCGCGTTGCTGCGGCACTTCGTGACCTCCGCGTCGACGTCATCGAGGCCGGCTTCGCCGCCGCGTCGCCGGGCGACTTCGATGCCGTCAAAGCCATCGCCGAACAAATCGAAGGCCCGGTCATCTGCAGCCTGGCGCGCTGCCATCCGCAGGACATCGAGCGTGCCTGGAACGCGGTTCAACCGGCTGCCAACAAGCGCATCCACGTGTTCGTCGCGACCAGCGAAATCCACCGAAAGTACAAGCTGGAAATGGCGAAGGACGAAATCATCCGCCGCGCCGCCGAGGCCGTCGCGATGGCCCGTGAAGTCTGCGACGACGTGGAGTTCTCGCCGGAGGACGCCTCGCGCACTGAGCCGGGCTACCTGGCCGAGGTCGTCGCGGCCGTGATCGAAGCCGGCGCCGGCACGGTCAACATCCCCGATACGGTCGGCTACACCGTACCCGGCGAGTTCGCGGACCTGTTCGGCTACCTGAAGCAGAACGTCGCAAACGTCGAGGATGCGGTACTCAGCGTGCACTGTCACAACGACCTGGGTATGGCCGTGGCCAACAGCCTGGCCGCGGTCGGCGCGGGCGCGCGCCAGGTCGAATGCACGATCAACGGCATCGGCGAACGCGCGGGCAACTGCTCGCTCGAGGAAATCGTCATGGCGCTGCGCACCCGATCGGAATACTTCGACCTGGCGACGAACATCGATACGCAGAAGCTCTATCCGACCAGCCGGCTGGTCTCGAGCATCACCGGCATGCACGTGCCCCGCAACAAGGCGATCGTGGGTGAGAACGCGTTCGCGCACGAGGCCGGCATTCATCAGCACGGCATGCTGAAGCACTCGTCGACCTATGAAATCATGCGGCCCGAAGACGTCGGTATCGGCAAGTCGAACCTCGTGCTGGGCAAGCACAGCGGCCGGCACGCGTTTCGGCAGCGAGTCGAACAACTCGGCTTTACGCCGACCGACGCGGAGCTCAACCAGGCTTTCGACGAATTCAAAAACCTGGCCGACCGCAAGAAAGAGCTGTTCGACGCGGACATCGAGGCGATCATCATGAACGCGGGCACCGACGCGCGCGGACCGTGGTCGATGGAAGAACTCCACATCTCGGCCGGAACGGCGGCACTGGCCACCGGCTCGGTGCGGCTGCGGCACGAAGACGGCAATACCGTTGACGAAGCGGCGACGGGCGACGGCCCGGTCGAAGCTGCGTTCAAGGCGCTCGAGCGGGCCACCGGTATCGAGCTGCAACTCAAGAACTTCGAAGTCCGCAGCGTCACCGTCGGCGAGGATGCACAGGGTGAGGTCACCGTGACCGTCGAATATAATGGGCATAGCTACCGCGGCAACGGTATCAGCACGGATATCGTCGAGGCCGGCGCGCGGGCGTATCTCGAGGTCATCAATCGGCTTTGTCGTCGTGTCGCGGCCGGTGCCGGCGCCGAAGAGCCGCCGGCCGACAGGGTGGCGACAATTTAATAACAATAAGTCCCGCAGACGATGCAGCCGCGGGATTAACAAGGGACGGCAATGTCGATAAACGAAAACGAATGGATCTGGCATAACGGCGAACTCGTGCACTGGGCCGAGGCGCAAGTGCACGTGATGACGCATGCGCTGCACTACGGCTCTTCCGTGTTCGAAGGGATTCGCGTTTACGCGACGCCGAACGGGTCGCAGGTTTTTCGGCTGCAGGCGCACTCGCGTCGTCTGTTCGAGTCGGCGAAGATTCATCGGATCGAGATTCCGTTCACCGCGTCGGAAATCGACGGCGCGTGCCGTGAGGTCGTGCTGGCAAACAATCTGACCAACGGCGCGTACATCCGCCCGATTGCATTTCGCGGCTACGGCGACATCGGCCTCGCCCCCAAACCCGACCATCCGGTCGACGTATCGATTGCAGCATGGGAATGGGGCACGTACCTCGGACCCGAGGCGCTGGAGAACGGCGTCGACTGCTGCATCTCGTCGTGGCAGCGCGTCGCGCCGAATACGATTCCGGCACTGGCGAAAGCCGGCGGCAACTACCTGTCCAGCACGCTCGTCAGCCTCGAGGCACGCGATCGCGGCTTCGACGAAGGGATTGCGTTGTCGGCTGACGGCACGGTCAGCGAGGGCGCAGGCGAAAACCTGTTCCTGATTCGCGATGGCGTCATTCACACGCCGAACGCGGCCGCATCGCTGCTGACGGGCATTACGCGCGCGAGCGTTATCACACTCGCCGAGGAACGCGGATTGAAGATCGTCGAACAACCGATGCCGCGCGAGATGCTATACATCGCCGATGAGATCTTCCTGACCGGCACGGCGGCCGAAGTCACGCCGGTGCGCTCCGTCGACGGGATTCAGATCGGCGACGGCAAGCGCGGCGAAATCACGCGGCAGCTGCAGGAAGCGTTCTTCGGCCTGTTCGACGGCACGACGGACGACAAGTGGGGATGGCTCGAGCCGGTCGGCGACGAAGCACCCGCAGAGAAAACGGCCTGAGCGGCCGACGAAAAAACATTCTGAAATTACCCGGAGTCATCGCATGAGCGGCAAGACGCTGTTCCAGAAAGTATGGGACGACCATGTCGTAGTCCCTGAATCGGCAAGCAACCCGGCGGTGTTGTACATCGACCTGCACTTGATTCACGAAGTGACAACGCCGCAGGCGTTCACGCTGTTAAAGGAAAAAGGCCTGCCGGTCCGCCGCCCGGACCTGACGCTCGCGACGCTCGACCACTCGACGCCGACGGTGCCGATCACGCAGCTGGCGGATCTCGATGTCGTGTCCGAGCCCGCGCAGGCGAGCCAGATCCGAGCGATGATTCGCAACTGCGAGGACTTCGGCATCGACCTGCACGGCTTCGACAGCGATCAGCGCGGTATCGTGCATGTCATCGGCCCGGAGATCGGCGCAACGCAGCCCGGCAAAACGATTGTTTGCGGCGACAGTCACTCGAGCACGCACGGCGCGTTCGGCGCGATGGGTTTCGGTATCGGCAGCTCCGAGGTCGGCTTCGTGCTGGCGACGCAAACGTTATTGCAGCGCCAGCCGAAAACCATGGCGATCAACGTGGAAGGCACGCCGCCAGCGGGCGTTACCGCGAAAGACATCATCCTGGCGATCATCGGTGAAATCGGTGTCGACGGCGGTACCGGCTACGCACTCGAATATCGCGGCAGTGCGATCCGTGCCCTGAGCATGGAACAGCGCATGACGATCGCGAACATGACGATCGAGGGCGGCGCACGGATCGGCATGATGGCGCCCGACGATACGACGATCGAATTCATCGCGGGCCGTCCGCGCGCGCCGCAAGGCGCCGACTGGGACGCGGCCGTGGCACGCTGGCGCAGCTTGCCGACCGACCCGGATGCGCAATTTGACCGGGAGGTCAGCATCGATGTGTCGAAGCTGACGCCGATGGTCACGTTCGGCACAAATCCCGGCATGGTCGTGCCGATCGGCGCCGAGATCCCGGCCGGCGACGACCTGAGTTTCCGCCAGGCGCTCGATTATATGGGGCTCGAATCCGGCAAGCCGATGCAGTCGACGAAGGTCGATATCGTGTTCGTCGGCAGCTGCACCAATTCCCGCATGCCCGACCTGCGTGCGGCCGCTGCGGTGCTGAAGGGCCGCAAGGTCGCCGACGGCGTGCGCATGCTCGTCGTCCCCGGCTCGGAGATCATCAAACAACAGGCCGAAGCCGAGGGCCTGCACGAGATCTTCGCCGCGGCCGGCGCGGAATGGCGCGAGGCCGGGTGCTCAATGTGCCTCGGCATGAACGGCGACGTCGTGCCACCGGGCAAGGTTTGCGTCAGCACGAGCAACCGCAATTTCGAGGGCCGCCAGGGCGTCGGTGCCCGCACCGTGCTGGCAAGTCCGGAGACCGCGGCCGCGTCCGCGATCAAGGGCTATGTCGCCGATCCCCGCGAGCTGAACTGACGCGGCAACCCGAAACAATAGATAAAAGATATGGACAAAGTGACTCACATTCGTTCGACCACCGTTGTGCTGCCGCAGACGGACATCGACACCGACCAGATCATTCCGGCGAGATTTCTGACAACGACGAGCAAAGAAGGGCTCGGCGATGCGGCGTTCGCCGAGTGGCGCTACGACGACGACGGCAATCCGCTCCCGGACTTCCCGCTGAATCGGCCGGGCGCCAAAGATTCGCAGGTGCTCGTGGCCGGCAATAATTTCGGCTGCGGCTCGTCGCGCGAACATGCGCCATGGGGACTCGTCGACTTTGGCTTTCGCGCGGTCGTCAGCTCGCAAATCGCCGATATATTTCGCAACAACTCGCTGAAGAACGGACTCGTTCCCGTCGTCGTCGACGCGGAACCGCATCAGTGGCTGCTGGACAACCCTGGAGCAGAAGTCGAGGTCGACGTCGAAGCGGCGACGATTACTCTGCCCGACCGCGAACCGATCGCATTCCCGCTCGACGGATTCTCCAAGCATTGCCTGCTCGAGGGCGTCGACCAGCTCGGCTACCTGCTCGCCAGGGATACCGAGATCACCGCCTTCGAAAAGAATCGAACATGGAAGCCCTGATCGCGGTCTTGCCGGGCGACGGCATCGGCCCCGAATTCACGCGCGTGGCCGTGCGCGTGCTCGAGCGCATCGCGGAGCGAGCCGGACACCGGTTCGAACTCAGCGAATCGCTGATTGGCGGCGCCGCGATCGACGCGACCGGGTCGGCGTTCCCGGATGCAACGCAGGCGCTGGTGAAAGA
>JBPCXI010000132.1:0-16190 GCA_051008895.1 Gammaproteobacteria bacterium
AACTCCGCGACTTCGGACACGGCAATTCTCGGCTGACTCGACGATGCTTACGCTCCCTGCATCACCGTGCAACCCCCGTCATGAAACTCCGATACTTGCATGCGTCGTCGATTTCTCGCGCCTTGGCGCCAATTCTTGCGGGCTGCGTCATCGCACTCGGCTACATCGCTCCGGCAGCGGCCGTCGCGCCGCACGCCGGGCCGTACGCCGCCACGGCGCAGCCGGGGCCGCATGCTTTGCCGGGCGTCACCATCGACTCTCGCGAGCTCTTCAGACCCCACGCCGCGGAGGCCGCGTCCGAACCCACGGATCGTTCCGCCCAAGGTGAAAAAGTCGAAGAACCGGGAAAAGACACGGCCGCTAGCGAACCAGAAAAAGAATCCTGAACAGCGTGTCGAGCAGATTTGAATGTCTGCTATCTGTTCTCGCTGATGTTTCGTGGACACATTGAAACGGGCATTCGACCAGGACAAGCCCGGATTCAGGTTACTCAATGGGGGCTTAAGTGCGCGTCCGTTGGGCAGCATTCCTCGTAAGGTACGACGCCATCGCGACGTTCGTACCATCCTCGTGACTGATTGACGACCCGGACGGCGAACAGCATTACCGGTACTTCGATAAGCACTCCCACGACCGTCGCCAACGCCGCACCGGACTCGAATCCAAATAGCGCTATGGCCGTGGCGACGGCCAGTTCGAAAAAGTTGCTAGCGCCGATTAGTGCGGATGGACCGGCCACGCAGTGGGGCGAACGCACCTGTCGATTGAGCAGATAGGCCAACCCCGAGTTACACAAGACCTGGATCAGGATTGGCACTGCCAGCAAAGCGATGATCAGTGGCTCGGCAATGATCTGTTGGCCCTGAAATCCAAACAGCAGTACTAGTGTTGCCAGCAGAGCACAGAGAGAAATCGGACCGAGGCGAGCGATAACTTGCCCCAGTTTCTCCTGACCGTTGTGCCGTTTCAACAGATTCCGGCGCCACAGGCTCGCGATGATCAGAGGAACGACTATGTAGAGAAGCACTGACAATAACAGCGTGTCCCACGGCACGGTGATCGCTGACAGCCCCAATAGCAGAGCGACTACAGGCGCAAATGCGAACACCATGATCACGTCATTCAGGGCCACCTGCGATAGCGTGAAATGAGGCTCGCCGCGCATCAGGTCGCTCCAGACGAAAACCATCGCCGTGCATGGCGCTGCTGCCAATATCACGAGTCCGGCGATGTACGAGTCAATTTGATCGGCAGGCAGGTATCCGCGAAAGAGATAACCGATAAAGAACCAACCGAGAAGCGCCATGGAAAAAGGCTTTACACCCCAATTTACGAACAATGTAACGCCAACTCCGCGCCAGTACTCCCTGACTCCGCCAAGTTGCTTCAAGTCGATCTTGATCAACATCGGAATGATCATTAACCAGACAAGCACCGCGACTGGCAGATTAATGTGTGCCGCCTCTATTCGCCCGATGAACTGAAATGCTGTCGGGAACAACTGTCCAAGTACGATGCCTATGACGATGCAGAGGGCGACCCAAACTGTGAGATAGCGTTCGAAGAGGTTCATTTTGATATCCGTGTCACGCGCAACGGTCTGCGCCGGGCCTATTATGCATTCGCGCCAAGCCGGTCAAAAAAAAAGCCGGGCGAAAAGCCCGGCTTACTCTTTTTCTTCTTCCCTCGCGGCGTTGTTATTCCGTCACCGCTTCCTGGTCCGGTTGATCCATCAACTGGACAAGTGCCATCGGCGCCGAGTCGCCGGGCCGAAAACCAATCTTCAAAATACGCAGGTAACCACCGGGGCGGTCCTTGAACCGCGGCCCGAGCTCGTTGAACAGCTTCCCGACCGACTTCTTGTCGCGCAGACGGTCGAACGCGAGGCGTCGGCGTGATGCACCGTCTTCCTTCGCGAGCGTGATCAGCGGCTCGACGAAGCGCCGCAGTTCCTTTGCCTTCGGCAACGTCGTGCGGATCGTCTCGTGCTGAATCAGCGACGCCGCCATGTTCTTGTACATCGCCTTGCGATGGGAGCTCTTCCTGCCCAGCGCGCGACCCGATTTACGATGCTGCATCTCTAGTTACCTGCGTTTCAATACTCTACGGCTTCAATAACTATTCAGGCCGCCTGGTTGTCGTCATGGACGAGGCTCGGTGGTGGCCAGTTCTCGACGCGCATGCCGAGCGCCAGACCGTGGCTCTCGAGCACTTCCTTGATCTCGGTCAGCGACTTCTTGCCGAGGTTCGGCGTCCGCAGCAGCTCGACCTCGGTGCGCTGGATCAGGTCGCCGATGTAGTTGATGTTCTCGGCCTTGAGGCAGTTCGCCGAACGGACCGTGAGCTCCAGCTCGTCGACCGGGCGCATCAGGATCGGATCGATCTGCGACTCGGCCGATGCGGCCGCAGCCTCGTCCTGGCCGGACAGGTCGACGAATACGTCGAGCTGATCTTTCAGAATGCTGCCGGCGCGCCGGATCGCTTCCTCCGGATCGATCGTACCGTTCGTCTCGACGTCGATAATCAGCTTGTCGAGGTTGGTGCGCTGTTCGACACGCGCTGCCTCGACCGTGTAGCTGACACGGCGAACCGGGCTGAACGTCGCGTCGAGACGCAGCATGCCGATCGTACCGGTATGCTCCTCGAGATCGAGGCGCTGGGCGACCGGGCGATAACCGCGGCCGCGCTCGACGGTCAGAACCATCTTCAGCGAGCCGCTGCTGGTCAGATTCGCGATGACGTGATCCGGGTTCACGACTTCGACGTCATGGTCGCGCGCGATGTCGCCGGCCGTAACCGGACCGGGGCCCGATTTGAACAGCGTCAGCTCCGCGCGCTCACGCGCGTGCATCCGGATTGCCACGGCCTTGAGGTTGAGCAGGATTTCGACGATGTCTTCCTGCACGCCTTCGAGGCTCGTGTACTCGTGCAACACGCCGTCGATATCGGCCTCGACGATCGCGGCACCGGGCATGCTCGACAGCAGAACGCGGCGCAGCGCGTTGCCGAGCGTATGGCCGAAACCCCGCTCGAACGGCTCGATGATGATTTTCGCCTTGGTTTCGGTCTCCTGCTGCACGCGAACGCTGCGCGGCCGAAGGAACTCTGTGGTCATTTCCTGCATCTGGCTATGGCCTCTCAATTACTTGGAGTAAAGCTCAACAACGAGGTTCTCGTTGATGTCGGGCAATACGTCTTCCCGTTCGGGTAGATTCTTCAGTACGCCGCTCAGGTTCTTCTCATCGACCTCGACCCATTCCGGGAGGCCGACCTGTGCGGCAATGTCCAGCGCGCTCTTGATGCACACCTGGCCTTTCGCCTTCTGGCGAATTTCGACCTTGTCGCCGGCCTCGACCTGGTAGGACGCAATGTTCACAACGACGTCGTTGACGGTTATGGCCTTGTGGCTGACCAGCTGCCGCGCCTCGGCACGCGTCGATGCGAAGCCCATGCGGTAGACCGTGTTGTCCAGCCGGCCTTCGAGCAGACGCAACAAGTTCTCACCTGTCGAGCCTTTCAGGCGCGCGGCGGTCTTGTAGTAGTTGCGGAACTGCCGCTCGAGCACACCGTACATGCGGCGCAGCTTCTGCTTTTCGCGCAGCTGCAGACCATAGTCGCTGAGCCGGGTCCGGCGCGCGCTGGCCGTCGTACCGGGCACGACATCGAGCTTGCACTTCGACTCCAGCGGCTTGATGCCACTCTTCAAGAACAAATCGGTGCCCTCGCGTCGCGAGAGCTTACATTTCGGACCTAAATACCTTGCCATGCTTCCTAATCCTCAGACACGCCGTTTCTTCGGCGGCCGACAGCCGTTGTGTGGTATCGGCGTGACGTCTTCGATGTTGGTGATCCTGAATCCGGTCGAGTTCAGCGAACGGACTGCCGATTCGCGCCCCGGACCGGGCCCGCGCACGCGCACTTCGAGACTCTTCATGCCCACTTCCTGAGCCGCTTTGCCCGCACGTTCCGCGGCGACCTGCGCGGCGAACGGCGTGCTCTTGCGCGAGCCGCGAAAACCGCAGCCACCGGCCGTTGCCCAGGAAATAGCGTTGCCCTGGCGATCGGTGATCGTGATGATCGTGTTGTTGAACGACGCGTGGATGTGCGCGATGCCGTCCACAACGTGTTTCTTGACCTTCTTTTTGGTCTTCGGTGTTGCCATTTCTCAGTTTCTCACTTGCGCTCGTTCACTTTCGCTCGTTTACTTTCGGATCGGGCGCCGTGGGCCCTTGCGGGTACGCGCATTGGTGCGGGTTCGCTGGCCGCGCAGAGGCAGGCCGCGACGATGCCGGATGCCCCGGTAGGCGCCGAGGTCCATCAGGCGCTTGACGTTCATTGAGACTTCGCGACGAAGATCGCCTTCGACGACGAACCGTGCGACTTCCGTCCGCAATGACTCCACTTCCGGCTCGCTAAGGTCTTTGACCTTGACGTCCTTCCCGACGCCCGCCGCATCACACACCTTATTGGCTCGCGTGCGACCGATTCCGTAGATCGACGTCAACGCAATCACCACGTGCTTCTGCAACGGGATATTGATTCCAGCGATACGCGCCATTTAGTGCTTCTCCGATTAACCCTGACGCTGCTTGTGGCGCGGGTCGGTGCAAATCACCCGAACCACGCGGTTGCGTCGAACTACCTTGCAGTTTCTGCAAATTTTCTTGACCGATGCTCGAACTTTCATAGCGAAATCCTCAGCGAACCTGTCCGGCGCGGCCGTACCCGCGCAGGTTGGCTTTCTTCAGCATGCCCTCGTACTGGTGCGACATCATGTGCGACTGCAGCTGCGCCATGAAGTCCATCGTGACGACAACGATGATCAGGAGCGACGTGCCGCCGAAATAGAACGGCACGCGCAGATACAGGATCATGAACTCAGGCATCAGGCACACCGTCATGATGTACAGCGCGCCCCAGAACGTCAGCCGCGTCAGCACTTTGTCGATGTACTCCGCGGTCTGCCGGCCCGGGCGGATGCCGGGGATGAACGCGCCCGAGCGCTTCAGGCTGTCGGCGGTCTCCTGCGAATTGAACACCAGCGCGGTGTAGAAGAAGCAGAAGAACACGATCAGCGATGCATACAGCATGATGTAAATCGGCTGCCCCGGCGCCAGCTGTGCGCCGAGCGTCTGCAGCCAGCCCATGCCCTCGGAGGTGCCGAACCACTGCACGATCGTCGACGGGAACAGGATGATGCTGGACGCGAAGATCGGCGGAATCACGCCGGCCATGTTGATCTTGAACGGCAGGTGCGTGGACTGCCCCTGCATCAGGCGCCGGCCCTGCTGGCGTTTCGCGTAATGCACGGTGATCCGGCGCTGGCCGCGTTCCATGAAGACGACGCACCAGGTCACCGCGAGGACCAGCATGATCAGACCCAACGCCAGCGCGGCATTCATCTCGCCGGTCTCGACGAGTTGCAGCGTGCCGCCGATCGCCGACGGCAGGCCGGACACGATGCTCGCGAGAATGATCATCGAGATGCCGTTGCCGATGCCGCGCTCGGTGATCTGCTCGCCGAGCCACATCAGGAACATCGTACCGGTCACGAGCGTAACCGCCGCGGTAAACACGAAGCTCGGTCCGGGCGCGATCACGACGCCCTGGTTCTGCAGCGCGGTCGACGCGGCGATCGACTGGAAGCTTGCCAGGATCACGGTGCCGTAACGCGTGTACTGGGTGATCTTGCGCCGACCCGCCTCGCCTTCTTTCTTGATTGCTGCCAGCGTCGGCACGACGACGCTCGCCATCTGCATGATGATCGACGCGGAAATGTACGGCATGATGCCGAGCGCGAATATCGAGAGTCGCTCGAGCGCGCCGCCCGAGAACATGTTGAACATGCTCAGGATCGTGCCGTCCTGCTGCTCGAAAAAGCTCGCGAGCGCGACCGGGTCGATGCCCGGCACCGGGATGAACGAGCCGATGCGGTAAACGATCAGCGCGGCGATCAGAAAGAACAGGCGCTGACGCAGGTCGGCAAACCGGGTTGCTTCGCCCAGTGCCGCTGCGGGATTGACCAGCTTGTCTTTCGCCACGATTCTTCCTCAGTTAGCGCAGTGAGCTTCGCTACGCTGCTGCTATGCTTCTACGGATCCGCCGGCCGCCTCGATCGCCTTGCGGGCGCCCGGGGTAACCTTCAGACCCTTGGTCTTGACTGCCTTGTCGATCACGCCAGTCGCGATGACCTTGACCTGCTTCGCACGGTTAGGCACGACGCCGGCTTTCTTCAAGCCGTCGATGTCGACGACGCTACCGGCAACCGCCGTGAGTTCGTGCAGGCGCAGTTCGGCGCAGTCGTTGCGCGTCATCGACACGAAGCCACGCTTCGGCAACCGGCGCTGCAGCGGCATCTGGTCGCCCTCAAACCCGACTTTGTGAAAGCCGCCCGACCGCGAATGCTGGCCTTTCTGACCGCGGCCGCAGGTCTTACCCTGACCCGCAGCATGGCCTCGACCCAGTCGCTTGCGCGGCTTGCGGCTGCCCGGCTTCAGCGTATTCAGTCTCATCTATCCTTCCTCGACACTGAGCAGGTAAGAAACCTTGTTGATCATGCCGCGGTTCTCCGGCGTGTCGATGACCTCGACCGTCTGGTGCATGCGCCGCAGGCCAAGCCCGGCTACGCAGGCACGATGCGACTTGAGTCGCCCGAAGCGGCTCTTGACCAACGTGACCTTAAGTTTCTTCGACTCTGCCATCTCAATCAGTTCCTGGATCAGCCGGTGATATCCGCGACCGACATACCGCGCTTCGCAGCGATACTCTCGGGCGAATTGACGCCGAACAGCGCGTTGATAGTCGCGCGAACGACGTTGATCGGATTGCGCGAACCGTAGCTCTTCGCGAGCACGTTTCTCACACCGGCACACTCGAACACCGCGCGCATCGCGCCGCCGGCGATAATGCCGGTACCTTCGGACGCCGGCTGCATATAAACCTTCGTCGCACCATGCCGGCCGACCATCGAGTAATGCAGAGTGTCGTCCTTGAGTTCGACCGTCTGCAGATTCTTGCGTGCGGCTTGCATCGCTTTCTGAATCGCAATCGGCACCTCGCGCGCCTTGCCGTAGCCGAAGCCGACCCGACCAGCGCCGTCGCCGACGACCGTCAGCGCCGTGAAGCCGAACTGACGACCACCCTTGACGACCTTCGCCACGCGGTTAACGGTAACGAGCTTCTCCAGCAGGTCGTCGGAACTCTGATTTCGATCATTTCTCGCCATGCTTACCTGTCCCTAAAACTCGAGCCCGTTCTCGCGGGCAGCTTCGGCCAGCGCCTTCACGCGACCGTGGTAGCGGAATCCCGATCGGTCGAACGCCACCTTGGTGACGCCCGCCGATTTCGCTTTCTCCGCGATCGCCTTGCCGACCTCGGCCGCGGCCTCGACGTTACCGCCGTGCTTGACCGCCTTGCGCAGATCTTTCGCGACGGTCGACGCAGCGGCGACTACGGTGCCACCGTCCGGTCCGATAACCTGCGCGTAGATATGGCGCGGCGTCCGATGAACCGACAGACGATGCACGCCCAGTTCCCGAATCTTCGCTCGCGTGCGTCTCGCGCGTCGCACTCTGCTTTCGTTCTTGTTCATCTGCCGCTACTTCTTCTTCGCTTCCTTCATGACGACACGCTCGTCCGCGTAACGCACGCCCTTGCCTTTGTAAGGCTCCGGCGGACGGAACCGACGAATCTCGGCCGCGACCTGCCCGACCTTCTGCTTGTCGATACCCTTGATGACAATCTCGGTCTGGCTGGGCGTCTCGACGGTCACACCTTCCGGTACCTGGAAAGCAACCGGGTGTGAGAACCCGAGAGTCAGATCGAGCTTCTGGCCCTGGGCCTTCGCGCGGTAGCCGACGCCGACGAGCTCGAGCTTGCGCTCAAATCCGTCCGTGACTCCGGTCACCATATTCGCGACCAGCGCGCGCATCGTTCCCGAGATCGCGTTCGCGAACCGTGATCCGGACCGCGGCGTGATAGACGCGCGGTTGTCCTCGACCCCAATCTCGACCTCGGAGTTCAATTCCATGGCCAGCTCACCCTTCGGGCCTTTGACCTTGACGACGCCATTGGCCTGGGAGAACTCGACGCCCTTGGGGAACTCTACCGGTTGTTTTGCAATTCTAGACATGGCTGATCTTCTCAGGATACGAAGCAAAGAACCTCGCCACCGAAACCCCGGTCACGGGCAGTGCGGTCCGTCATCAAACCGCTCGACGTCGACACAATCGCGATGCCCAAACCGCCGAGAACCTTCGGCAATTCGTCTTTCTTCCGGTAAATACGCAGGCCCGGACGACTGACGCGCTTCAGCACGTCGATGACCGGCTTACCCTCGAAGTACTTCAAGTCGACGGTAAGATCTTTCTTGTTGCCTTCGGCGTCCTCGACCCGGTAATCCGTGATATAGCCCTCGTCGCGCAGCACCTTCGCAATCGCGATTTTCGTCTTCGACGACGGCATGACAACGCTCTCCATATTGATGCGCTGTCCGTTACGAATACGCGTCAACATGTCCGCAATGGGATCTGACATGCTCATATCGTTTCTCCTACCAGCTCGCCTTGCGCAGGCCGGGAATGTTTCCTTCCATCGTTTCTTCGCGCAGCTTGTTACGGCCGAGGCCGAATTTGCGGTAGTAACCCTGCGGCCGACCCGTGATTGCGCAACGATTTCGCATTCGCGACGGGCTCGCATTGCGCGGCAGTTTCTGCAACTTCAACAGCGCATCGTGGCGCTCCTCGTCACTCGACTTCACGTCCGCAATGATCCCCTTCAGGTGCGCCCGCTTCGCCGCGAAACGTTTTACCGTCTTCGCTCGCTTGCGCTCACGCTCGATCATCGATTTCTTCGCCATTCGCTGGTCCTGTTTCTCGTGTCGTCCGTTCTATTTCTTGAACGGAAAGTTGAATGCCTCAAGCAACGCCCGACCGTGTTCGTCGTTCTTTGCCGTCGTCGTAATCGTGATATCCATGCCCCGGATCGTATCGATGTGGTCGTAGTCGATCTCCGGGAAAATGATCTGCTCCTGCACACCCATGCTGTAGTTTCCGCGCCCGTCCATAGACTTGGGGTTCAGACCCCGGAAGTCACGGATACGCGGAATCGCGATCGTTATCAGGCGATCCAGGAATTCATACATGCGCTCGCGGCGCAGCGTAACCTTGCACCCGATCGGCATGCCGTCGCGTAACTTGAACGCAGCAACGGACTTGCGCGCCTTGCGCACGACCGGCTTCTGTCCCGCGATCAACTCCATGTCGCCCGTCGCCTTCTCCATGATCTTGCGATCCGCCACAGCTTCGCCGACGCCCATGTTGAGCGTGATCTTCGTGATCTTCGGCACCTCCATCGGGTTCGTTAGACCCAACTTTTCCCTGAGCTGCGGCACGACGGTGGCGTCGTAAAACTCTTGCATTCTGGCCATTGCGTTACTTGTCCCGGCGTCGGTCAGACGTCGACAACCTCATTGTTGGACCTGAAGAAACGCACCTTGCGGCCGTCCTCCAATGTCTTGATTCCAATCCGATCGGCTTTTTCGGTGATCGGGTTAAACAGCATGATGTTCGAACGATGTATCGGCATTTCCTTGTCGATGATCCCGCCCTGAACGCCAGCGTTCGGATTCGGTTTCTGATGCTTCTTGACCATGTTGACGCCTTCGACGAGCACGCGGCCCGTATCGAGCACATTCAGCACGGTGCCCCTGCGTCCCTTGTCCCTGCCGGCGACAACGATTACGTCATCGCCTCTCTTGATCTTCTGCATGTCTCTGCTCTTCAGTCCGTCGCGGCGCGTTACAAAACTTCAGGCGCAAGCGAAATAATCTTCATGAATCGGCCGGTGCGCAGCTCGCGCGTTACCGGGCCGAAGATACGCGTGCCGATTGGCTCGAGCCGCGCGTTCAGCAGCACTGCCGCGTTACCGTCAAAGCGAATCAGCGAGCCATCCTTCCGTCGCACGCCTTTCCTCGTACGCACGACGACGGCGTTATAAACCTCACCCTTCTTGACGCGACCGCGAGGGATCGCGTCTTTCACACTGACCTTGATGATGTCGCCAACGCCTGCGTACCGGCGCTTGGAGCCACCAAGGACCTTGATACACATCACGCGCCGGGCGCCGCTGTTGTCGGCCGCGCTGAGAATTGACTGCATCTGAATCATGATTCGATCACCCGGAAACCGGAACTCCCGCTACTGCGCCTCAGCGCGCTCCAATACTTCGACCAGTCGCCACGACTTGTTCTTGGAAATCGGGCGGCACTCGGCGATCGAAACGACGTCACCTTCGTTGCAGGTATTTTCCTGATCGTGCACCAGCACTTTCGTCGTCCTGCGAAGGTATTTCCCGTAAACGGGATGTTTCACGACACGGCCTACCGCGACCGAGACGGTCTGATTCATCTTGTCGCTGACAACCTTGCCTGTCAGCGTGCGGACATTCTTGTCCGCCTTTTCTGCATTCGCTGCTTTATCGGTCATGATCCGGCCTCAGCCTTTTTCTGCTGGAGCTCCTGCTCCCGGAGAATCGTCTTAATTCGCGCAATGTCTTTGCGCACGTTGCGATACTGATCGGGGCGCACCAACTGGCCTGTCGCCTGCTGCATGCGCAGGTTGAACTGCTCGCGACGCAGCCCGAGCAGCTCCTCGGTCAGCTCGTCGCGGTTCTTCGTCCTGAGTTCAGTCGCATTCATCCCATCACCTGTCGAGATACGAACGCCGTTGATACCGGAAGTTTCGCGGCCGCGAGTCGAAATGCCTCGCGCGCGACGTCTTCGCCCACGCCCTCCATTTCATACAGCACGCGGCCGGGCTGAATCTGGCACACCCAGTACTCGACGTTGCCCTTACCCTTGCCCTGACGAACTTCCAGCGGCTTTTTCGTAATCGGCTTGTCCGGGAATATCCGAATCCAGATCTTGCCGCCGCGCTTGATATACCGGGTCATCGCACGACGTGCGGCCTCGATCTGGCGCGCGGTGATCCGCCCGCGACCGGTCGACTTCAGACCGTACTCACCGTACGCGACGGTATTGCCACGATGCGCAAGCCCGCGATTGCGGCCCTTGTGCTGCTTCCTGAATTTTGTTCGTTTCGGCTGTAGCATCGTTCTCTCTTATGCCTGTCCCTGGCGCGCCGCGGGCGCGGACTCGGCTTTCGCATCGGACGAGCCTGATTCCAGCGCGTCGTAAACTTCACCGCGGAAGATCCAGACCTTCACGCCGATGATTCCGTAGGTGGTCACGGCTTCGGCAAAGCCATAGGCGATATCCGCACGCAGCGTGTGCAGCGGCACGCGACCTTCGCGGTACCATTCGGAGCGCGCGATCTCTGCGCCGTTCAGGCGCCCGCCAACCTTGACCTTGATACCCTCGGCGCCGAGGCGCATCGTATTGGTCACCGCACGTTTCATTGCGCGCCGAAACATTACGCGACGCTCGAGCTGCTGGGCGATGCCCTCCGCGACAAGCTGCGCGTCGAGTTCGGGCTTGCGAATCTCGGCGATATTGATGCGTACGTCACCGAGCGTCATCTGCAACATCGCGGCTACCTGGCGACGCAGCTTCTCGATATCCTCGCCCTTCTTGCCGATCACGATTCCGGGTCGCGCCGTGTGAATCGTAATGTGCGCCTTGCGCGCCGGCCGTTCGATGGCGATCCGGCTCACCGAGGCGTCTTTCAGCTTCTTCTTGATGAAGCTGCGAATTTTGTGATCGGTCTCGATGTATTGCGGAAACGTCCTGCTATCCGCATACCACTTCGAGGCCCAGTCCTTGGTGATACCAAGGCGTATTCCGATCGGATGTACTTTCTGTCCCATGCGTCGGCCCTCAGCCCTCGTCCTGCCCGTCCGCGACCTGCACGGTGATATGGCTATTGCGTTTGATAATGCGCGTCGAACGACCCTTCGCGCGCGCCATGAACCGGCGGAACGTCGGAGCCTCGTCTACGCAAATGCGCGCGACTTTCAACTCGTCGATGTCAGCGCCGTGATTGTGCTCCGCATTCGCGACGGCGGACTCGATCACCTTCTTAACGATGCGCGCACCCTTCTTCTGCATCAGCGTGAGCGTCTGCAGTGCATTCTCGACGGACTGACCGCGCACCGCATCGGCTACGAGACGGCACTTCTGCGGTGAGATCCGCGCATATTTGAGTTTTGCTGAAACCTGCATCGCTCGATCCCTATTTGGTCTTCCGGTCGCCCGAGTGGCCCCTGAACGTGCGCGTGCCCGCGAACTCCCCGAGCTTGTGGCCGACCATGTTCTCCGACACGAGCACCGGCACGTGATCGCGCCCGTTGTGCACGGCGATTGTCAGACCAACCATGTCGGGCAGAATCATCGACCGCCGCGACCAGGTCTTGATCGGGCGACGATTATTCGATGCAGCGGCTTCGCGGACCTTGGCCGCGAGGTGATGATCGACGAACGGGCCTTTCTTAATCGAACGTGGCACTAGCGCTTCCCTCTGATTCCTCTGTTACCGGACCTATTTCCGGCCTCGACGCCGCACGATCATGTTATCCGTGCGCTTGTTGCTGCGGGTCTTCTTACCCTTCGTCGGCGTGCCCCAGGGCGATACCGGATGGCGGCCACCCGACGTGCGTCCCTCGCCACCACCATGCGGGTGATCGATCGGGTTCATCGCGACACCGCGAACCGTCGGTCGCACGCCGCGCCACCTGGTCGCGCCGGCCTTGCCGAGCTTGCGCAGGTTGTGCTCGTTGTGCCCGACCTCACCGATCGTTGCGCGACAATCGACATGCACCTTTCGCATCTCGCCCGACCGCATGCGCAAGGTCGCGTAGGTGCCCTCGCGCGCGACGATCTGCGCGCTGCCGCCGGCCGCGCGCACCATCTGCGCTCCCTTGCCGGGTTTCAGCTCGATGCAGTGCACGAGCGTACCGACTGGAATATTCCGAATCGGCAGAGCGTTGCCGGGTTTGATCGGCGCCTGCTGTCCGGACTGGATCTCATCACCCGCCCGGACTTTCTTCGGCGCGAGGATGTAACGACGTTCGCCATCGCCGTAAAGGATAAGTGCGAGGTGCGCGCTGCGGTTCGGATCGTACTCGATGCGCTCAATCTTGCCGACGATTCCGTCCTTGTCGCGACGGAAATCGATGATTCGGTAACGACGCTTGTGACCACCACCGCGGTGGCGCGTCGTAATGCGCCCGTTATTGTTGCGCCCGCCCGACTTCGTCTGCTTCTCAACGAGCGGCTCGTGCGGTGCACCCTTGTGCAACTGCGGCGAATTAACCTTGACGGTAAAGCGCCGGCCCGGAGATGTCGGTCTGAGTTTTTGTAAAGGCATGGTTTCTGTCTCTGGCCGCTCGCGCTATTCAGCGCCGAGGAAATCGATGTTGTCGCCCTCGGCGAGAGTCACGTAGGCTTTCTTCCAGTTCTGACGCTGACCCCAGTCTTTGCCGAACTTCTTGATCTTGCCGCGGCAGTTCACGACCTGAACGTTGGTTACCTTCACCTCGAACATCAGCTCAACAGCACTGCGAATCTCCGACTTCGTCGAGTCGCGGCGCACCTTGAACGTGATCTGGTTACTCTTGTCGGCGACGTCCGTCGTCTTCTCGGACACGTGCGGACCGAGCAGGATCGTCATCAATCGTTCCTGATTTGCCGTTGCAGTCATGACAGACGCTCCTCGAGCTTCTCGACCGCGGCCTTCGTCGCGAGGACTTTCTCGTAGCGAATCAAGCTGACGGGATTGATCTCGCGCAGGTCGAGCACGTCGACCCACGGCAGATTGCGGGCGGCCAGACACAGGTTCTGGTCGTATTCATCGACCATGATCAGCACGTGATTCAAGCTCAGCTCTTGCAGCTGGCTGACGAGTTCGCGGGTCTTCGGCTGCTCGACCGCAATCGAGTCGACAACGACGAGTCGATCCTGACGAATCAGCTCGGACACGATCGCGCGCATCGCGGCGCGATACATCTTGCGATTGACCTTCTGCGAGTAGTCGCGTGGACGCGCTGCAAAGGCGCGGCCGCCGCCTACCCAGATCGGACTGCGAATCGTGCCGGCTCGCGCACGACCGGTGCCTTTCTGGCGCCACGGCTTAGCGCCGCCGCCGCGGGCATCCGAACGGTTCTTCTGTCTTTTGCTACCTTTGCGGGCGTGCGCGCGATGCGCGGTCACGACCTGGTGAATCAGGGCCTCGTTGTAGTCGGCGCCGAAGGTGGTATCCGAAACTTCAACGCTGCCCTTCCCGCCTGTAATTGAAATCTTCATCGCTTCGCCCGACCCCTTACGCCTTGCCCTTGACGGTCGGCTTCACGATGAGGCGACCACCCGCGTGTCCGGGAACCGATCCCTTGACCGCGATCAGATTACGCTCGGCGTCGACCTTGACGACTTCGAGACCCTGCTGCGTGCGCTTCACGTTGCCCATGTGCCCGGACATCTTCTTGCCCTTGAACACGCGACCGGGCGTCTGGTTCTGGCCGATCGAACCCGGCGCGCGATGCGCCAGCGAGTTGCCGTGCGTGGCGTCCTGCGTGCGGAAATTGTGCCGCTTGACGGTACCGGCGTAGCCCTTGCCGATGGAGGTGCCTGTCACGTCGACGACCTGGCCTGCTTCGAAACGCTCGACCGTCAGTTCGCTGCCGGCTTCGATGTCGGCGAGTTCTTCGGCCGTCGCGCGAAACTCGAACAAACCTTCGCCCGGCTCCGCTTTCGCGGCCGCATACTGACCGGCGACCGTCTTGCTGACGCGCGACGGTTTTACGGCACCCGTCGTCACCTGAAGCGCGGTGTAGCCGTCCGAATCCTCGGTCTTGATGCGCGTCACGCGATTCGGCAGCGCCTGAATGATCGTGACGGGCACAGATACGCCGTCGTCAGTAAAGACGCGGCTCATCCCAGTTTTTCGACCTACGAGCCCGATGGCCATGTCGAATTCCTTGCAATAAAAAGTTGCCAGATGAGCAACTTCGTTCCATGAAAATTAGGTCAGCCGTCGGTTCCGAGCGATCTTCTAATCGTATTAACTCGGAAACGAAGCCTGGCCAGTCTGATTCGGGTGCCAGCACCCGCGCCCCGCCTGTCTTTCCGCAACGCAAAACGGCAAGACGCCAGCAAAACGTCATTGCCGATACCGATTCTGTCCACCTCTGGCAGCACGAAGCCCGACACAGTTATCCTGTACCGGGCCCGAGCGAGCAGGGAATTATAGCAATAATTCCCGCTAGTTCAATTTAATTTGGACGTCGACGCCGGCCGGCAATTCCAGCTTCATCAGCGCGTCCACCGTCTTGTCCGTAGGGTCCAGGATATCCATCAGCCGCTTGTGCGTCCGCAGCTCATATTGGTCGCGGGCATCCTTGTTAACGTGCGGCGAGATCAGCACGGTAAACCGCTCCATCTTGGTCGGCAGCGGGATCGGGCCACGCACCTGCGCGCCGGTCCGCTTGGCCGTGTCGACGATTTCCCGCGCCGAATTGTCGATCAACCGGTGGTCGAACGCCTTCAGGCGGATCCTAATGTTTTGATTTGTAGCCATTTTTTCATCCTAATCGAATTATGCGATGGGTGGACCAAATCCGGCCCACCCACTCGGTAATCGCTGCATCACAGCGGTACCGCGATTTCCTGCCCTGTCCCGGCGGTGCGTAAACACCACCGTCGGCTCATCCGGGCAGGTCGGATGAGCCTGAATTCCTGCCCGCGCCCGGGATGTCCTGATCGAAATGGCTCGCTTCGCTGCGCTTTCCTTTCGATCAGGACATCCCGCCCGCGGGCTGGCCCTGCCTTGCTTCCGCCGCCGGCTGTCCGGCGGCTGTCCGACCGCGAAGGCCCACGAACGGCGTGGGATGTTCCTCCGCGGCACCAAAGCGCAGCGCAGCGAGCCATTCCGCCCACGGACTGCCAGTGCCTTGCTTCCGCCGCCGGCTGTCCGGCGGCTGTCCGACCGCGAAGGCCCACGAACGGCGTGGGATATTCCTCCGCGGAAATAAAGCGCAGCGCAGCGAGCCATTCCGCGGAGGAATATCCCGCGCCGTCCGCGCTTTGCGTTTCCGTTAGCCGCCGGTCAGCTTCCGTAACCGCCGGTCAGCGCTTTCGCCGCCGGCACCGCCGGTCAGCGCTCGAGGGGTCAGATCTTTGATCTGACCCCGGTTTGTCGTCATTCAATAATCTTCGCTACTACGCCGGCCCCGACCGTCCG
>JBPCXI010000133.1:0-4658 GCA_051008895.1 Gammaproteobacteria bacterium
GATGGTTTTTATCTGGTGGGCAACGCCGACCGCATCCTCAACATCTACCTGGAACGCAATACCGGTACCCGACGTCTCATCGAATTCACCGACAGTACCAATCGTCTCCAGGATCTGACGGGCGCGGTGTTCTTCTACCAGCAGCAACAGGACATCCCGTTGGGTTTCAAGCGTCAGCCCAAAAAATGTTGAGGGTGATTCCAGACCCTCGCCACTCGCGTTATTGATACGGGTACAACCCGTAGCCCCCGCCTTCCTGGCAGCTTCCGCTATTGCTTCGGTCTTCGTATCTTCGACGAAGGCCACGATGAGCTTGAATCTCATGATAATTCTCCTTCTATTTCCTGTCTGCGGCGGCGACCGGAACGCCACTCAGCAATCTGCGCATAAGCCATCACCGATATGATCGGAAACAGGCTGGCAAATGCGATCAAACCAAATCCGTCGATCAGGGTGCTACGACCGGGCACGTTCTCGGCCAACCCCAGGCCGAGCGCGGCAACCAGTGGAACGGTCACCGTCGACGTCGTTACGCCGCCGGAATCATACGCCAGCGGGATAATGATCTTCGGAGCAACCGTGGTCTGCATGACGACGAGCACGTAGCCGGCGATAATGAAATAGTGAATCGGTATGCCGGTTACGATACGGAAACATCCAAGCGAAATACCGATTGCCACGCCGAGCGCGACGGCAATCCGCAGCCCCCAGGAACTAATTGCGCCGTTAGACAGCTCTGCTGCCTTGATCGCAACCGCGATCAGGGCAGGCTCGGCCACGGTTGTACTGAATCCGATGGCGAACGCAAACAGGTATATCCAGTAGTATTTTTTCCAGTCCACGATCTCGCCAGGCGCCGCACCGACAAATTCCGGGTTGGTAAACTGCTCTGCCATCACACGCCCGACCGGGAACAGCGCTTCCTCCAGTCCGATCAGGAATAGCACCAGGCCAAGCAAAACGTAGGCAAATCCGATCAGCAACTTCTTCGGGTTGGCCAGCGGTCGCCTCAGTATTGCGAACTGGAAGAACAACAAGATGGCGATAATCGGCAATACGTCGCGCACGGTCTCGACGAATGTACTCAGGAATGTACTCAACATGCTCATCAGATCAACATCCCGTAGAGCATCACAAAGATCATCGGCGTCAGTGACGCAAACGCGATCAGTCCGAATCCGTCCAGCATTGGGTTTCGACCCTTGATGGATGCAGCCAGGCCTACGCCCAGCGCAGTCACCAGCGGAACGGTTATGGTCGACGTGGTCACACCGCCGGAGTCGTAGGCGAGGCCGATAATCTCCCGCGGTGCGATGGCCGTCATGACGACTACCAGGATGTAGCCGGCCGCAATCATGATGTGGATCGGCCAACCTTTGATTATGCGGACGACACCGAGCACGATCGCCGTGCCGACCGACAAGGCGACGGTCAGGCGCAAACCGAGCGCATAGTTCTCGCGCGCTTCCTCGGTATTGGCGATAACATCGGCGCCGGCAGCAATTTCAGACGCCTCTTCCGCGATCGCGATCAACGCTGGCTCGGCGACCGTCGTTCCGAACCCCAGCGAAAACGCGAACGCAATTAGCCAGAAAAGCGATCCCTTGCGCGCAAACGCATGGGCCATGCTCTCGCCGAGCGGAAACAAGCCGAGTTCCAATCCCCGGATAAACAGGGTCAATCCGGCGAGCACCATCAGCAGCCCGCTCAGCATCCCGAACAGATTCGGCAATGGCTGTTGCAGCACCGCAAGCTGGAAGAATCCGATCACCCCGACGATGGGTGCCAGATCCTTCACGTTACGCAATAAATTGCGCAGGACTACATTCAGCGTAACAACTCCCAGATGACGGCATTAATCTCTCAGGCAGTGGCCCCATTCCCACCGCCGTCTGCCGGCAGAATCCTACTAAAACAAACCGCGCAGATGTTGTCAGTGTGCCTGCGCACGATCAACCTGCTGCTTTTGCTGAGCCCGCCACAGCTCGGCGTAGTGGCCTCGCCGTTCGAGCAGCTCGTCGTGCGTGCCTTGTTCGACGAGTCGGCCGTGATCGAGCACCATGATCCGGTCGGCGTCGATAATAGTCGACAGCCGGTGGGCAATGACAATGCTGGTATGCTCTTCGGCGATTTCACGCAATGCCGCCAGTATCGCCTGCTCGGAACGGCTGTCGAGCGACGACGTCGCCTCGTCGAAGACCATGATCGGCGGCCGCTTCAGGATCGTGCGCGCGATCGCGACGCGCTGCTTTTCGCCGCCGGACAGTTTCAGGCCGCGTTCGCCGACGCGTGTCGCGGTGCCGTCCGGCAGGCTCTCGACGAACTCGCGCAGGTGCGCGAGCCGGATCGCGTTCTCGACCTCGTGGTCGGTTGCATCCGGCCTCCCGTAGCGGATGTTTTCGAAGATGCTGTCGTTGAATAAGACCGTATCCTGCGGAACGATGCCAATGCGCTGGCGGAGCGACTCCTGCGTAACCGAGCGTATGTCCTGACCGTCGAGCAGGATCGCGCCGCCGGTGACGTCGTAGAAGCGGAACAGCAGCTTCACAATGGTCGACTTCCCGGCGCCGCTCGCGCCGACGATCGCGACCTTCTGGCCGGGCTCGACGGTGAACGACAGGTCTTTCAGGATTGGGCGATCCGGGCGATAGGCGAAGTCGACCCGGTCGAATTCGATACGGCCTTCGCTCAGCTGCAGTGGCTTCGCGTCCGGCGCGTCGACGATCTTCGCCTCGACGTCGAGTAGTTCGAATAGCCGTTCGATATTGGCCAGCGAGCCCTTGATCTCGCGGTAGACGAAGCCGAGGAAGCCGAGTGGCAGGAACAGCTGGATCATGAACGCATTGATCAGCACGAAGTCGCCGAGCGCCAGCTCGCCGGCGCGGATCTGGAACGCCGCGAGCCCGATCAGGCTGGTCTGCGCGACGGCGATGATCAGCGCCTGGCCGCCGTTCAGCGTGAACAGCGACAGGCGATTTTTGCGCCGGGCGGCCTCCCAGCGTTCCAGCTCGCTGTCGTAGCGCTGCGCCTCGAATTCCTCGTTGGTGAAGTACTTGACGGTCTCGAAATTCATCAGGCTGTCGATCGCGCGGGTATTGCTCTTTGAATCGGCTTCGTTCGCCTCCCGTACGAACCGCGTCCGCCATTCCGTCGCCCAGACCGAGAATGCACCGTATAGCGCCACGGACACGAAGGTAATGACCGCATAGGCCGGCCCGTACTTGACCAGCAAAATGCCGACGACGACCGCGATCTCAAACAGCGTCGGTAAAATGTTGAACACGAAGAAACGCATCAGGAAACTGATGCCCGTCGTACCGCGCTCGATGTCGCGTGCGAGACCGCCGGTCTGCCGGTTCAGGTGGTAGTCGAGATCCAGCGCGTGCAAATGGCGAAACACACGCATGCCGAGGAAGCGCATCGCGCGTTCCGTGACGCGGCCGAAGATCGTGTCGCGGACCTCGCCGAACAGCACGTTGGAGAACCGCGCCGCGCCGTACGCGAGCACCACGCCCAGCAGCATCGTCGCGACGATGGTTTCTTTGTCCGGCGTATCCAGCGCGTCGACGATGGCTTTGAGAAAGAACGGGATCACGAGGATCGCGAGCTTCGACAGCACGAGGAAGACCATCGCGATCAGCAGACGGCCCTTGAACTGCATCAGGTACGGCCACAGCGCGCTGACGACCCGCCAGTTCACGTCGCGCTTCTCCTCGACTTCGAAATTACCGTGACGCATTAGCTTTCCTTGCCGCGAAACTCGCACAGTTCGTTGATGACGCAGTCCGGGCATTCGGGCCTGCGCGCCTTGCAAACGTAGCGCCCATGCAGGATCAGCCAGTGGTGGGCGTCCTGCTTGAACTCGTCCGGCGTGAACTTCAGCAGTTTCTTCTCGACCTCGAGCGGTGTCTTGCCCGGCGCAATCCTGGTGCGATTGCTGACGCGGAATATATGCGTGTCGACCGCGATCGTCGGTTCGCCGAACGCCGTGTTCAGGACCACGTTCGCGGTCTTGCGGCCAACGCCCGGCAGCGCCTCCAGCGCCTCACGCGTGCGCGGCACCTGGCTTTTGTGCTCATCGATGAGTATCCGGCAGGTCTTGATGATGTTCTTCGCCTTGCTGTTAAACAGGCCGATTGTACGAATATAGGCTTTCAGACCGTCTTCGCCGAGGGCGAGGATCTCCTCGGGCGTGCGCGCGACTTTATACAGCTTAGCCGTCGCCTTGTTGACGCCGATGTCAGTCGCCTGTGCCGACAATATTACCGCTACGAGTAGCTGGAACGGGCTTTCGTACTTGAGCTCGGTCGTCGGATGCGGATTCGTATCCCGCAGCCGGCGATAGATCTCGGCGCGCTTGTCGGCATTCATGCCGACATCAGGCTTCGGGCGTCGGTTGCGGTGCCGGCGCTGCACGCGGCCGATGCAACACATTGCGCGCGGCGACCAGCAGGCCGAGCCCGATGAATGCGCCCGGCGGTAGCAGCGCGAGCAGCAGGCCGGTCGAACCGTCGCCGATGTCGATACGCCACCCGGTTGCGCCAGGACCGAACAGGTACTCCGCGTCGCGCAGCAGTGTGCCGTGGCCGAGCAATTCGCGGACGCCGCCGAGCAGGACGAGCACCCACGCGAAACCCAGTCCGTGAGCCAGTCCGTCC
>JBPCXI010000134.1:0-3960 GCA_051008895.1 Gammaproteobacteria bacterium
CGATATATTCCATCGCGGATCGTATGGTCGCTGCGACTTCCTCGGGCGTCTCGACCCGGTCAGGCGTTACGGCCACGGCGCCGACCATAACGATCTTGTCTTTCAAAATGCCCATGACCGAATGCGGCACGTGCGAATCGGCGCACTCGAGCGAGATCTGATCGACCTTGCTTGCATTCAGCGCCGGGAAGATTTTCTCGTACTGTCGCCACTCTTCGCCCAGCGTTTCCTTCCACAGCAGGTTTTCTTCGATGCCGTAGCCGTAGCAGATATGCACGGCCGTCGTGCACTTGAGGCCTTCGAGTGCGCGGTGCAGGGTGTCGATGCCCCACTCGTTGACGTCGTCGAAGAACACGTTGAACGCCGGCTCGTCGAACTGGATGATGTCGGCGCCGGCGGCTTCCAGCTCGAGGGCTTCCTGGTTCAAAACCTCGGCGAAGGCCATCGCCATCTTCGGCCGGCTGCCGTAATGACCGTCGGCGATCGTGTCGCAGATGGTCATCGGCCCGGGCAGCGTGAACTTGAGTTTCCGGTCGGTCAGCCCGCGCACGAATTTGAATTCCTCGACATGCACCGGATGCGGCCGCGAGATCGCCCCGGTCACGGTCGGCACCTCGAGGTCATAGCGGTTGTCGCGGATGCCCATCAGGGTCTTCTTGTCCTGGTCGATGCCCTCGATGCCCTTCAGGAACTCGTGCACGAAGTGTTTCCGGAACACCTCACCGTCGGTCAGGATGTCGATGCCGGCCTCTTCCTGGTGGCGGATCCACTCCGTTGCGGCGCGGCGCTTGCCGGCCTCGAGCTCTTCGCCGCTCAGCTTCCAGTCGCCTTTCAGCGCTTCGGGTTGGGCCAGCCAGGCCGGGCGCGGCAGGCTGCCGGCGATCGTTGTTTCGAGCATTGTTCGGTGACTCTTGTATTAGTGGTATCAGGCGGCCGATTATATTGGCGAACGCAGTGGGGACGCATTATGAATAGCGATTCGACCATTCCGCGAGTCACGTCGCTCACGGACGTATTCCGCGAGTTTCCGGATACCTCCAGGGCGCTTGGCGCGCTGCATCAGGAAATCATGCGCCGCGATTCGCCGTTTTCCCTCGGCGAGCGCGAGTTGATGGCGTCGCTGGTGTCCGCGCTGAACGGCTGTCGCTATTGCACCGGCATCCACGCGGCGACGGCCGAGGCATTCGGCGTCGACCCCGGTCTCCTGGCAGAACTGGTCGAAGACATCGATGGCGCGCGCATTGACCCGCGCCTCAAGCCGGTTATGCACTTCGTCGCGAAGCTCGCGATGGAACCGGCGAAGATGGTGCCCGCGGATACGCAGGCGATACTCGACGCCGGCTGGGACGGCAAGGCCGTGTTCGACGCGGTGTGCGTCTGCGCGTTCTACAGCTTCATGAACCGGTACGTCGACGGCACCGGCCTCGAGTCATCGCCCGACGAACTGCGCAAGATGGGCACGGAACTCGCCCAGCACCATCTTGGTGTGTCGGGAAGCGCGACTTGAAGATCGACATCATTCTCGACGCCCGCGACAGCGCGACCCGGCTCGCCGAGCTCGGCCAGCTTGCGGAAGCGGCGGGCATTCAGGGTGTCTGGGTCTCGAGCCTGCTCGACGGCCGTGACCCGTTTACCAATCTGTCGCTGCTGGCCTGGAGTACGACCCGTATCGCGCTCGGCGCGATCGCGATCAACCCGTTCGACATGCATCCGGTGCGCATCGCGTCGGGCCTGCTGACGCTGAACGAACTGGCCGACGGGCGGGCGCGCGTGGTGATCGGCGGCGGCGGCGAGGCGCTGGCCGCGGTCGGCATCGAGCCGCGGCGTCGCGTTCGCGCCGTTGCGGAGTGCGTCGAGATTATCAAGGCCGCGGCGGGCGGCGACCCGGTCGATTATCGCGGCAAGCTTTACGAGGTCAGCAACCTGCGCTTCGGCTGGGTGCGCAGTCGGCCGCCGCCGATTTTCGTCGGCGCCAGTATGGAGCAGATGCTGCGCATGGCGGCGCGGGTCGCCGACGGCAGCATGATGAGCGACCTGCCGGCGTTGTTGGCCGCGGCGGCAATGCAGACGCTCGGTGACGCGCTGGCCGATCACGATCGATCGCGCACGGCGTATGAAACGAGTGCATTCGCCGCGTGGCACGTCTACGACGACGCCGAGCAAGCGATCCGCGAGGCGCGCCAGTGGCTGGTATTGCGCGGCATCTTCCGGCCGTGGGTGCTGGAGACTTTACTGGAGCAAGACGACGTCGACCTGGTCATGCGCAGTGCCGACGCGTTCTGGACCGCGTTTCGCACCGGGAGTCACGAGGTCGAAGGCGTGCCGGACGCGGTCCTCGACGCGATGGTCCGCAACCTCGCGTTCGTCGGCGACCGTGCCGGCGTCGATGCGCAGATCGACAAATTACGCCGGTTCGGGGCGGTGGGCCTCGACCGGATCGCGCTGCGGCTCTACGCCGAACCGGAGGCCTCGATTCGCCTGATCGGCGAGCGACTCGTGCCGGCACTCGCAGGGTCCTGACCGATCCGGCCGCAGCGGGCTGGCAATTCTGGTCGGCCGCTATACACTTGCCCGCCTCATGGCTATCAGATGCGGAATTGTCGGGCTGCCGAACGTCGGTAAGTCCACCCTGTTCAACGCGCTCACCGCGGCGGAGATCGCGGCCGAGAACTATCCGTTCTGCACGATCGACCCGAACGTCGGCATCGTGCCGGTACCTGATGTGCGGCTCGACAAGCTCGCGGCTATTGTCGAACCGCAAAAGGTGATCCCGACGTCGATGGAGTTCGTCGATATCGCTGGTCTCGTCGCCGGCGCGTCGAAGCGCGAGGGCCTCGGCAACAAGTTTCTGGCCAACATCCGCGAGACGCACGCGATCGCGCATGTCGTGCGTTGCTTCGAAGACGCCGACGTCGCACATGTGTCCGGCGATATCGGCCCGCTACGCGACATCGGCGTGATCAACACCGAACTCGTGCTGGCCGACCTCGAGCAAGTCGAGCGCGCACTCGACAAGGCGGAGAAGCAGGCCAAGACCGGTAAGAAGGACGACATTGCGCGTCGCGACGTGCTGGCGCGAATGCGCGATCACCTCGACGGCGAGGCGCCCGCGCGCACGTTCGACTTCGGTAACGACGATCCCGACGCATTTCGCGAATTCAACCTGCTGACGGCGAAGCCGGTGCTCTACATTGCGAATGTCGACGAGAACAACCTCGACGGCAACGCATTCGTCAAGCAGGTCGAGGCGCTGGCCGTGGAGCAGGGCGCGGAGGTCGTCGTCGTTTGCGCGGCGCTCGAAGCGGAGATCGCGCAGCTCGACGAGGACGACAAGAAAGTTTTTCTCGAGGATCTCGGCCTGGCCGAGCCGGGGCTTGACCGCGTGATTCGCGCCGGCTACAGGCTGCTCGGTCTGCAGACGTTTTTCACGGCCGGCGAGAAAGAGGTGCGCGCATGGACGGTTCGCGTCGGCGCAACCGCGCCGCAGGCCGCCGGCGCGATTCACACGGATTTTGAGCAAGGCTTCATCCGCGCCGAGACGATTGCCTACGACGACTACATCGCCGGCAACGGCGAGCAGGGCGCGCGCGAGGCGGGCCGCCTGCGTTCCGAGGGTAAGGAATACGTCCTGCACGAGGGCGACGTCGTGCATTTCCTGTTTAACGTGTAGCGAGACGGCCGCTGCGGGGACACTCCAGGGGGACACTCCCCTTGGGTGTGTCCCCATCCAGCCCATCCATCCGCGCTGGGGACGCTCCCCTTGGGAGTGTCCCCATGACTCCGGATATACTCCCCCCATGGGCAATCTGATCGGCACCACATTTTCTTTCGCTATCACCGGCGCGCTCTTCATCCTGTACGGCGCGGCGCTTTGGGGTGTGCACCAGCGCCTGCTGAAGGCCTACGCCGACAAGCCGGCGGAGCAGTACCGTCGCCAGCTCATCTGGCTCGGCCTCGCGC
>JBPCXI010000135.1:0-2950 GCA_051008895.1 Gammaproteobacteria bacterium
TCTCGCGGCACCGTCGCATAAGTCGTGCCGGCGCCTATGGCGGCGTAACCCTTGACCGCCTCGCGGGCCGCGTCACGATCGTCGCCTACCGAACACGCGACGCGCATCAGCAGCTTAAGGTCGGACAGCCGCCGGCCGGACGATTCGGCACCCGCACGAATATTGTCCAGCGCGTAGCGCACGAATGCCGGGCTAGAGCCGACCTGGAACAACACGCCGTCTGCAATTCGCCCGCCGAGCTGCAGCGACTTCGGCCCGGAGCAGGCCATGATAATCGGCACGTCGAATTCCGACCACGGCATCCGGATGGCGTGACCTTCGTACTCCACCTCCTCGCCCTTGAGCAGCGCGCGAATCGTGCGCACCTTGGTCTCGAACGCGGCGAGCCGCTCGGGCTTGAGGCCGAGGTTGCGGACCGCGCTCTCGCCGACGCCGATGCCGAGCATCGCGCGACCGCCGCATGCCTCCTGCAGCGTCGCCCACGAGTTCGCCAATACGGCCGGGTGCCGGGTCACGGTTTGCGTCACGCCGGTCGCCAGCCGGATCCGCGTCGTCGTGGTCGCAAGATTCGCGAGAATCGCGTACGCGTCACGAAACACCGAATGCGAATCCGCCAACCAGACGCCCGCGTAACCGCACGTCTCGGCGAGCTGCCCGAGCGCGACGCACTCGGCGAGAGCGCGATTCGGCAGCAGGCCGAGATGAAACTCAATATCACCCATTTAGTTAGACTAGCGCTCTCGGATAAAGAGCGCTTAACGATCCCGGCATTTCATTTTCCCCTCCGGACGGCCACCCCGCGATTCGGACAGAAGTGATATTCTGACGCGATGAAGTATCCGCACGAACGTTTCGAATTCTCGGCGATGCCGCAACGGCCCACGTGGAAGCTGCCGGGCGATGCGCGCATCGCTGTCTATGCGGTCGTCAACGTCGAGCAATGGGACATCGATCGTCCGGTGGCGCGCGAATACGTCACGTCGCCGGCCGGTGTCGCGACGGTGCCGAATGTACCGAACTGGGCCTGGCACGAGTACGGCATGCGCGTGGGTATCTGGCGCCTGATCGATGCGTTCGCCCAACGCAAACTGCGGGCCAGTGCGGCGATCAACGGCGCCGTCTGCAGCGGGCCCGACGAGCCGGTCGCGGCCGGCATGCGCGACGCGGACTGGCCGTTCATGGGCCACGGCTTCGCGCAGGCGCCGATGCATACCGTCGACGATCAGCGTGCCGTGATTCAAGATACCTACGACGCGCTGCATGCGTATACCGGCAAGAAACCGCTGGGGTGGCTCGGTCCGGGCCTGCACGAGACGCTCGATACGCTGGATTTCCTCGGCGAGGCGGGTTTTCGCTTCGTCTGCGACTGGCCAATGGACGAGCACCCGGTGGCGATGCGAACGAGCGGCGGCGACGTTTACGCGATGCCATACACGATGGAACTCAGCGACCTGCCGATGATGGTCGTGCACCAGCATACGTCGGACGTATGGTTACGACGCGTCATCGACCAGTTCGACCGGCTGTATGACGAGGGCGCGACGCAGCCGAGGGTCATGTCGATGAGCGTGCACCCGTACATCATGGGCACGCCCCACCGCATCAAGTACTTCGAGATCGCGCTCGACTATATCCTCGACAAGCAAGACGTCTGGTTTACGACGGCCGAGGAAATCTACGACTGGACGATCAGCCAGCCCGCGTGAACCGGGACTGAAGCGATCAACGAGTTCAGAAAAGGCTGGGGGCCGCTGACCGCCTGCATCGTCGGGAGCGCCTGCGGCATTCTTGCGATTACTTTCTACACGCAAGGACTGTTTGCCGGACCGGTAACCGAGGAATTCGGCTGGTCGCGGGGGCAATTCTTTCTCGGCTTCACGATCATGCAGCTGATGGGCCTCATTACGGCCCCGACCATCGGCTCGATCGTGGATCGAATCGGACCGCGCAAGGTCGGCATCGCCGGCCTGATCGGGCACGCGGCAATGTACGTGCTCTTGTCGCTGAACACCGGATCCGTCTTACTGTTCTACGCGACGTTCGCCGGCCTCGCGGTATTCGCGGCGGGCACGTTGCCGGTCACGTGGACAACGGTGATCAACGGATGGTTCCACAGCAATCGCGGTCTTGCGATCGGACTGACGATGGCCGGCATCGGCATCACCGCCGTTCTCGCGCCGCCCTTTGTGCAGTTCCTCATCGACGGTTACGGCTGGCGAACCGCATATCTCGGCATGGGCCTCGCCGCGCTCGCCATATCGCTGCCGGTTGTGCTGGTCCTGTTCAAAATGCCCGACGCAGACGTGCACAACTCGGCCACACGCAACGCCGCACGGCCCTGGGGACTTACGCGCGCCGAGGCCCTGCGCACGCGACGATTCTGGACGCTCGGCTTCGCGCTGCTGATCATTACGCTGACCGTCATCGGCATCATCCCGAACTTCGTCCCGTATCTGCTCGACAGCGGCATGGCGCCCGCGCGCGCGGCCGAAATTGCGGCGATCATGGGCGTGGCCGTCATCGTCGGCCGATTGCTCGCCGGTTTCCTCGTCGATCGGATCTGGGCACCTGCGATCGCCGCAATGTTCTTCTGCATGCCGATCGCCGCGATGCTGCTGATGGCGAACGTGGCCCCGACCCCGACCGTGGCGATCGCGGCCGCGATCTTCCTCGGTCTCGCCGCCGGTGCCGAGCTCGACTTGCTCGCGTTCCTGACCAGCCGTTACTTCGGCGTGACGCACTACGGCGCAATTTTCGGCGGTATTTACGCGTTCTTCACCGTCGGCTCCGGTCTCGCGCCACTGATCTACGCACGGACGTTCGACCTGCTCGGCACCTACCGGCCGATGCTGCTGATCGCGGCCGGTTTTCTGGCCGTCGCGATCGGCCTGCTCCTGTCACTCGGGAAATACCCTCAAGCTGCGACCGAAGATACAAGATGAAACGAAAA
>JBPCXI010000136.1:0-12888 GCA_051008895.1 Gammaproteobacteria bacterium
GTTGGGGGTGTCTTTGTGAGAAGTGTTTCTTTGGCTTGCGTTTTTTTTTCGAGAGGGCCCACCCCAATCCCTGCCACGATACGACCACTCACGTCTCACGGGGCGGCGGCTACAGGCACCGACTGTCCGCCCGTGGGCGGGATATTGTTCGGCGCGAGTAAAGCGCAGCGAAGCGAGCCATCGCGCCGAACAATATGCCGGCCGCGGGCACCTGCCGCTGACCTGGAGGACGCGGGCCGCGTGGATTACCCGAAGTGAATCTGAGCTTCGAGGTTGGAACGAGAGTCGGCGTTCGCGAGCGCCTCGTCCATCGACACCTTGCCGTCGTGGTACAGCTTGAGCAGCGACTGATCGAACGTCTGCATGCCCTGCTCGGTGCTCTCGTAGAACGATTCCTTGACCTTCGCGATGTCACCCAGCTGCACCAGTTCCGCGATGCGCGGCGAGTTCAGCATGATCTCGACCGCTGCGACGCGCTCGCCGGCGACTCCGCGCACGAGGCGCTGTGAAATGATCGCCCGCAAGTACTGTGACAGATCCATGTAGATCTGCGGATGCGCCTCTTCCGGGAAGATATTGATAATGCGATCGAGCGTCTCGGCCGCGTTGTTCGAGTGCAGCGTCGCGATCACGAGGTGACCCGTGCCGGCCATGTCGATGGCGGCCTGCATCGTCTCGCGATCGCGGATCTCGCCGATCAGGATCACATCCGGCGCACCGCGCATCGCGCTCTTGAGCGCTCGTGAGTACGACTTCGTATCCGAGCCGATCTCACGCTGGTTTATGATCGACTTCTTGTTCTGATGCAGGAACTCGATCGGATCCTCGATGGTAATAATATGTGACGACGTCTTCTCATTACGGTAGTTGATCATTCCCGCGAGCGTCGTCGACTTGCCGCAGCCCGTCGCGCCGACCATCAATACGAGGCCGCGGCGGAACATGACGAGTTCTTTCAATATCGACGGCATGCAGAGGTCGTCCAGGTCGGGCATGTCGGTCGTGATATAGCGCATGACCATCGCGATAACGCCGCGCTGGTGAAAAACGTTGACGCGAAAACGGCCGAGCCCCGGCTTCGAGATCGCGAAATCAACCTCGAGTTCGCGCGTGAACTCCTCCATCTGCTGCTCGGTCATCAGCTCGAGCGCAGCCTGTTTGATCATCTTCGGTGTCAGGTCGAGTTTGTTGACCGGCATGATCTTGCCGTCGATCTTGATCTTGACGGGCGCGTGGCAGGTCAGGAACAGGTCCGAGGCCTTCTTCTCGACCATCAGGTTAAACAGTGGCTGTACGTTCATTCAGTCAGTTCCCCATCCTCATCCGTGAACAAGCCGGCGCAATCAGAATGCCCGGCCTTCTTCCTCCTCGTTCGCCAGACTCAGGCCCTTCGCGCGCTCGTCCGCGTCGTCGACGTCGCGTTTGCCTTCCAGCTTGATGCGCAGACGCAGCTCGTTCTTCGAGTCGGCATTGCGCATCGCCTCCTCGTAGCTGATCTTGCCGTCTTCGTACAGATCGAACAGATCCTGGTCGAAGGTTTTCATGCCGAGGCGATTCGATTTCGCCATGACTTCCTTGATCTCCGCCACCTTGCCCTTGAAGATCATGTCCGAGATCAGCGGCGACTTCAGCATGATCTCCATCGCGGCGACGCGCCCGTTGCCTCCCTCTCGCGGCAACAGCCGCTGCGAGATCATCGCCTGGACATTCAGGGACATGTCCATCAGTAGCTGATCGCGCTTCTCCTCGGGGAAGAAGTTGATGATGCGGTCGATCGCCTGGTTTGCGCTGTTCGCGTGCAGCGTCGCGAGGCACAGGTGACCGGTTTCGGCGAACTGAATGCCGAACTCCATCGTATCGCGGTCGCGGATCTCGCCGATCATGATCACGTCCGGCGCCTGGCGCAACGTGTTCTTCAGCGCGGCGAACCATGACTCGGTGTCGACGCCCACTTCGCGCTGCGTGACGACGCACTTGTTATGCGGGTGCACGTACTCGACCGGATCCTCGATTGTCACGATGTGACCGCGGGAATTTGCGTTGCGGTGTCCTACCATCGCTGCAAGCGTCGTCGACTTACCGGAACCGGTTGCGCCGACGATGATCACGAGGCCGCGCTTGGTCATCGCGACGTCCTTGAGTCCGTCGGGAAGCTCGAGCTCCTCTACCGTCGGGATATTCGTCACGATCTGCCGGAGCACGGCACCAACGGCACCCTGCTGGATGAATGCGCTGACGCGGAAGCGGCCAATGCCCTGCGGGGCAATGGCGAAGTTGCATTCCTTCGTCGCATCGAATTCGCGCGCCTGCTTGTCGTTCATGATCGCACGCACGATCTGCGCGCTCTGATCCTTGGTCAGGTCCTGCTCCGCGGCGCGATGAATCTCGCCGTCGATCTTGATCGCGGGCGGAAATCCCGCCGTGATGAAGAGGTCCGAACCATCCTTGTCGACCAGCTTTTTGAGCAGGCCCTGCATCAGGCGTGTAGCTTGATCGCGTTCCATTCAACAATCCCTCTCTGAATAGCCGATGTCCCGGTTGCGCGCCAACGCTCGCGGAACGATCGTGTCTAGAAGTTCTCCTTAATCGCCGCCTTGAAGCGCGCCTCTTCTTTCGAGATCACACCCTTGGTCAGCAGCTCCTGCAGGTTCTGGTCAAGCGTCTGCATGCCCGCCGCCTGTCCGGTCTGGATCGCGGAATACATCTGCGCAATCTTGCCCTCGCGGATCAGGTTGCGGATCGCAGCCGTGCCGATCATAATTTCGTGCGCGGCGATACGTCCGCCGCCGGTACGCTTCAGCAGCGTCTGCGAGATGACCGCGCGCAGCGACTCGGAAAGCATCGAACGGACCATTTCCTTTTCCGCCGCCGGGAATACATCGACGACTCGGTCGATCGTTTTCGCGGCCGAACTCGTATGCAGCGTTCCGAATACGAGGTGACCCGTCTCGGCCGCGGTCAGTGCCAGGCGAATCGTCTCGAGGTCGCGCATCTCGCCGACCAGCACGACGTCCGGATCTTCGCGCAGGGCCGAGCGCAGCGCCTCGGCGAATCCGAGGGTATCGCGGTGAACCTCGCGTTGATTGATCAGCGAGCGCTTGCTCTTGTGCACGAATTCGATCGGATCCTCGATCGTCAGAATATGGTCGGGCTTGTTGTCGTTGACGTAATCGATCATCGCGGCCAGCGTCGTCGACTTACCGGAACCTGTCGGTCCGGTCACCAGGACGATGCCGCGCGGATACATCGAGATGTCCCGGAAGATCGCCGGGGCCATCAGGTCTTCCAGCGTCAGAATCTCGGACGGAATGGTGCGGAACACCGCACCCGCACCGCGCGCCTGGTTGAAGGCGTTCACGCGAAAGCGTGCGAGCTTCGGTATCTCGAACGAAAAGTCAGTCTCGAAGAACTCTTCAAAGTCCTTCCGCTGCTTGTCGTTCATGATGTCATATATCATGCTGTGCACTTCTTTGTGCGACAGCTCCGGCATATTGATCCGTTTGACATCGCCGTCGACGCGAATCATCGGCGGCACACCCGCCGACAAGTGCAGATCGGATGCGTTGTTTTTAACGGAAAACGTCAGTAACTGGGCAATATCGACAGCCATTTATCTCCCCAAATCAACAGTTTGCTCGGTACCGCTGGTTCATCATTTACCATAACGGAGCAGTTGTTGGGACATAGTATACGGACCCAGAAAATAGGGATCGTGACGCGAATCACGGAACAACTAGAGCGCCTGCGAGGACGTATCCAAAATGCGGCAGAGCGCTCAGGACGGGACTCTCAGGGCATCCGGATCGTCGCCGTCAGCAAGAAACACCCGCCGTCAGCAATCGACGAGGCCCGGGCCGCCGGTCTGACCCGGTTCGGCGAGAACTATCTGCAGGAGGCCGTGGCCAAGATCGTCGAGGTCGGGCCGCCGGCGGAGTGGCATTTCATCGGCCCGGTGCAGTCCAACAAGGCCGGCCCCGTCGCCGCCAATTTCGACTGGGTTCACACGGTATCTAGCGAACGCGTCGCCCGCCGCCTGTCTGCGCGGCGCCCTGACGATACGGATGCGCTGCAGGTCTGCATCCAGTTGCGTCCAGCGGGCGCGCCCGCCAGGGCCGGCATTGACGAAGACGGACTCGCGACGCTCGCTGAGCTGATCGAGGAACTCCCTGACCTGAATCTGCGTGGCGTGATGATGATGCCGTTGCCCGGCGACGTCGACGACAGCCGTCGCGAATTTGCCCGCGCCAGGGCGGTGTTCGATCGGCTCCGCGCAGGGGGCCACGACGTCGACACGCTGTCGATGGGTATGTCAGGCGACCTCGAAGCGGCGATAATGGAAGGCAGCAATATGGTACGCATCGGTACCGACATTTTCGGACCCAGGATCAATGACTGACAACGACACGCGGATCGGATTCATTGGCGGCGGCAATATGGCGCATGCGATCGCCGGCGGCCTGCTGAACGCAGGCCATCGCGCAAGTTGCCTGCACGTATCCGACCCCAGCGAGGAGCAGTTGCGCCGAATCAAGCGTCTGCACGCAGACATCGGCACCGGCTCGGACAACGCCGCAGCGTTGAGGAATGCCGACGTACTCGTGCTCGCGGTAAAGCCGCAGATCCTGCAAGAGGTCGCGCGCGCGCTGCATGACGAGCCGCGCCCGGACGGCCAACTGCTGCTGTCGATCGCCGCCGGCGTCACCCTTGCCGCGCTCGCCGCAGAAATGGCGCCGTCGCGCTCGATCGTCCGGGTGATGCCCAACCAGCCGGCCCTCGTCGGCGCCGGCATGGCAGTACTGACCGCGACGCCGGAAACATCCGCCCGCCAACGCGCGCTGGCGCAATACGTTGCAGAGTCCACCGGACGAGCCGAGTGGATCGACGACGAGTCGTTAATGGATGCGGTGACCGCAGTATCCGGAAGCGGGCCTGCATATTTCTACCTGCTAATGGAGCTCATCGAACTGTCGGCCCTGGAGCTGGGGCTGCCGCACCCGCTCGCGCGGGTGCTGGCACGGCAGACCGCGTTCGGCGCGGGCCGCGTCGCCGTCGAGTCGGATCTCGAGCTTTCCGCATTGCGGGAGAGTGTCACGTCGAAAGGCGGCACGACCGCGGCCGCGCTCGCGGCATTCGACGCAGCGGGAATTCGTGATATCGTCGGCCGCGCGCTGAAGGCCGCTCGGGACCGTTCGGTAGAACTGGGTGCGGAGGCGTCGCAGACACGGCGCGAGTCGGACTAGCTGCGCGCACCCATGACGTCACTCTAACCTCGAGATTCAACGCATGCAGAACGCACTGGTCTTCATCCTCCGCACGCTGGTTGACCTGTACATCATCACGTTCCTGCTGCGGATCATCATGCAGTGGATCCGGGCGGACTATCGCAACCCGCTGACGCAGTTCATCGTGCGCGTAACGAACCCGCTCGTAGTGCCGCTGCGCAGGGTAATCCCGGCGTTCGGCAAACTCGACACGGCCAGCCTGATCGTGGTGCTCGTATTCGAACTCATTGTCACGATCGTCCTGGTCAATCTCACCTGCGCCGGGGAGGCGATGCCCATCCAGGTCGCAGCACTCACGCTCTTGCGCACCGTCTACCTGCTGCTGCGCGTTTACCTGTTCGTGATCCTGATTTACGTATTGCTCAGCTGGATCAGTCCGGGCACTTACAACCCTGTTGCCGGATTGCTCGCGGCGATTGCGGAACCGGTGCTGAAGCCGCTGCGACGAATTATCCCGCCAATCGGAGGCCTCGACCTGTCGGCGCTGTTCGCGCTGATAGGGATCCAGGCCCTGACCATGGTGTTGCCGATCGGTCGCGTCGCGAGCACGATGGGCTGCTTCGCGGTCGGCCCATTCCTTTGACGACCAGGGCCTTTGACGACCCATTCCTTTGACGGCGAGGCCCGGCGAAAGACATCCGGCCAACGGTGGTTTATAGTCTCGATAGCTCTGGAAACCCGGTGGAACAATAAGATGCAAGCCCTTCGAGTAACCCTGGCAAGTTTCGCGATCGCTCTCGTCCTCAACGCGTGTAGCGATGAGCAGACCATTCAGACGTCCCCGAGCGGCCCGCCGGCAGAGCCCGAGAATGCGTCGATGAAGGATTTCGGCGACTACGTACTGCATTTCAACGCGATTTCTACGGATCAGTTGCAGCCTGAAGTCGCCCGCGCTTACAACATCACGCGCAGCAAGAATCGGGCAATGCTGAACGTATCGATCATCCGCAAGGAAGAAGGCACGATCGGGCAGTCAGTCGCCGGCAGCGTCAGTGCCAGTGCCAATAACCTGACCGGTCAACTGAAGAACCTGACATTGCGGCAAATCACCGAGGGCGATGCGATCTACTATATCGGCGACGTCGCGGTCGCGAGTGGCGAGACGCTCGTGTTCAACATCGACGCAACGCCGATCAACGAAACCAGCCGCTTCTCCGTCCGTTTCCAGCGACAATTCTTCGCCGACTGATCTGCATCAATGTTTCGGCCCGCCTCGCCTCTGGGTGCCGGAGCGAACCGCTAGCGTCCTCTGCGTGTCCAGCCCGATTTTTTCCGGGAAACCTTTTCCGGACATCAGGCAGGAAAAGCTTTCCCGGAAAAAGATCGGGCGTCACCTTGGAAAGCAAATATCGGATCGGTCCACGTAGCGCAACGCGCAACTATTCTCCGAGCGACTCGACCACTTGCTGCTTCAGTCTCAGGACGTCGCCGCGCGCGACGTACAGCAGATCCGCGGTCTTGGCGATCATGTAGTCCTCGTACTTGTCGAGGTTGCGATCGACCAGCGCGATTCGCCACAGCATTTCCACGACCGACTCTTTCTCGCCGTAGGTCATCTCGGCATGCAGTATGCGCGTGAACTCATGCAGGGAAACGGCTTCCTCGACCGCGGCGTGCGCTCGGTCGACGAGCGCGGCGGCCTCCGCGGCGCTCAGCTCGAACGCGGTGGCAATTTGCTGGCGAACCTCCTGGATCTCGCTCTCGGTCGGATCATGGTCGGCGCGCGCAATCTCGACCAGTAGCACGGTCGTCGCGTGTTTGATGCGCTCGGTGATGCACTCTTCCTCGGCGAGGTCTTCGTTGACACCGAGAAACTTGAGCAATGCGTCGATCATGTCTCACTCCATTGCGCCCTCAGGAAGGTGGTGACCGTCTCGCGCAGCAGCGTCAGGCGGCCGTGAAAGAAATGGCCGACGTCCGGCAGCACACTCAGCTCGGGCCCCGGCGCGAGCGTATTGAACCACTCCACAACTTCCTCGCAGGCAACGATCTCGTCCGCCTCGCCCTGCACGATGAGCCACGGGCAATTCGGCTGGCGGCCGTCGAGCAGACCCGCCATCCGGGATACAGCCGGCGCAACGGTAACGAGACACGCGGTGTCGCGATCAAGCGCCGCGCGACTCGCGATCATGCCGCCGAACGAGAATCCGAGCAGGCACAGGTCGGCGCCCGGATAGCGCGCCTCGACCCAGTCGGCCACCGCGAGCGTATCTTCTGTCTCGCCGATACCCTCGCCATATTCACCGTCGCTCGCGCCGACGCCGCGAAAATTGAAGCGCACGACGGGCACGCGCAGATCGTTCATCGCGCGTGACAGTGTGTGCACGACCTTGTTCAGCATCGTGCCCTGAAACTGCGGATGAGGATGGCAAATGACGGCGGCGTGCGGTCTCAGCTCGACCTTCGGCTCCTCGAGCAACGCCTCGATCTGTCCGGACGGCCCCGGGATCGTCAAAGACTCCCTGTTAGGTGTACCACTTCCCACGATCGACAGACTTCCATTCGGCGCGCCTCGATGACCCGATGCATTCTAAACGTTTGCCGCCGGTCGAACATCCGCGCGAACTGGACGAATGTCGTAATATCCCGCAATCATGCAACATAATTCATACATCGAGACGGAACGCCGTTACGGCGCGACGAACTATGCGCCGCTGCCGGTCGTGCTGTCCCGCGGAGACGGTTGCTTCGTCTGGGACACGAACGACAACCGCTACCTCGACATGATGAGCGCCTACTCGGCGGTCAGCCACGGCCATGCCCATCCGCGACTGCTGGCGGCGCTGCGCCGGCAGGCCGAAAGGCTGGCGGTCGTCTCCCGCGCGTATTACTCGGACCGACTGGCGCCGTTCATCGAGACCGCATGCAAGTTGACGGGCATGGACAAGGCGTTGCCAATGAACGCCGGTGTCGAAGCGGTCGAGACCGCGATCAAAGTCGCCCGCAAATGGGCATACGAGACGAAGGGTGTTGCCGACGGGACCGCCGAGATCATCGCCTGCCGCGGCAACTTTCACGGGCGTACGCTCGGCGCCATCGCGATGTCGTCGGAAGACCAGTACCGGCATCATTTCGGGCCTTTCCCACCCGGCTTCGCACTCGTCGACTTCGGCGATGCGAGCGCGCTCGCCGCGGCGATCACACCAGCTACCGCCGCGTTTTTCGTCGAACCGATCCAGGGCGAGGGGGGCATCATCGTGCCGCCGGATGGTTACCTCGCCGAGTGCGCCCGCATATGTCGTGACAACGACGTGCTGCTGATCTGCGACGAGATCCAGACCGGCCTCGGCCGCACCGGCACGCTACTCGCGTGCCAGCACGACGGCGTCAAGCCCGACGCGCTGTTGCTCGGCAAGGCGCTCGGCGGTGGGCTTTATCCGGTGTCGATGCTGCTCACGCGCGCCGACGTCCTGGGCCTGCTCAAGCCGGGAGACCATGGCAGTACGTTCGGCGGTAATCCGCTCGCCGCGGCGATCGGCCTCGAGGCACTGCAGGTGATCGTCGAGGAGGACCTCGTTGCGAACAGCGCCGCGATGGGCGCACGACTGGCGAACGGGCTGCGCGCTCTGCACTCGCCGCTGATTCGCGAAGTTCGCGGTCGCGGCCTGATGGTCGGCATCGAGATCGATACCGGCCGCGCCGGCGCGCGCACGGTCTGTGAGCGCTTGCTGGAAAACGGAATCCTCAGCAAGGAGACGCACGAGACGGTCGTGCGCCTGGCGCCGCCACTGATCATCGACGCGGACACGATCGACTGGGCGATCGACCGCATCGGCGCCACGCTGGCGCAGATGTGAACCGAGGATTATGAATAAGCAGGAGAATGAACGATGCGCCTGACTTCGACATCAATCGACAATGACCAGCCCGTCCCGCGCCGATGCGCGTTCGGCATACCGGACGCGGCCGATCACATGGCGCTCGGCGAAAACCTGAGTCCGCAGTTGAGCTGGACGATGATACCGACGGACGCGAAGTCGCTCGCGCTGCTGTGCATCGACCCGGACGTACCGTCGGTCGCGGACGACGTAAATCGCGACGGCGTGACGATCTCGCACGATCTGCCGCGCGCGGACTTCGGCCACTGGGGGCTGATCGACCTGCCGGCTAGCGACGGCCGGCTCGACGAGGGCGAATGCTCACGCGGCGTCACGGTCGGCGGCAAGAGCGACCCTTCCGGACCTCCGGGGACGCGGCAGGCGCTGAACGACTACACGGGTTTTCTCGCGGGCAACGCGGACATGGCCGGTGACTACTTCGGCTACGACGGGCCGTGCCCGCCGTGGAACGACGAACGACTGCATCATTACCACTTCGTGCTGTATGCCCTCGACGTCGAACGCGTCGACGTCGACGGCAAGTTCACGGTTGCGGATATCCGGCAAGCGATCGAGGGCCACATCCTCGCCGAAGCGCGGATCGTCGGTACCTATACACTCAACCCCGAAGTCGGCTGAGCGGCGCGCCCACGCGAGTCAGCGGTTGCCGCCCGGAACCGATGCCGCTTATTCCTCTTCGTCGAGGTCGAGCGACGCGGAGTTAATGCAAAAGCGCTGGCCCGTCGGCTGCGGGCCGTCGGGGAACACGTGGCCGAGATGCGCGCCGCATTCGCGGCACACAACTTCTTCCCGGATCATGCCGTGGCTCATGTCACGCTCCGTCGCAACCGCGTCCGGATCAATAGGCTGAAAGAAACTCGGCCAGCCGGAACCGGAATCGAACTTCGTCGTCGAATCGAACAGCGCGGCACCGCAACAGGTGCACGCGTACGTTCCGTCCGTCTTGCAGTCGTGAAACTCGCCGGTGAACGCGGGCTCAGTACCCTTGTTCTGTGTGATATGAAATGCCTCAGGCGTTAGTCTGGCCCGCAACGCGTCGGTCGAAGCATCTTTCTTTTTGCCCATGATTCCGTGCTCCGGATTTCGTTAACGATGCGCTATATAGTAGCCGGGGAACGTTGATCGTGTCGCCCGTGAGCCTGCATTCGGCCACGAACACCCTCGGCAACCGCGTGGTGCTCGACGACCTGTCGCTGGCCCTGCCCGGCAACCTCGGCCTCATGGTGGGACTCGAGCGCCGGCTGATTCTGCAACCGCTGCGCGCCCGATGACGTTGGGCGAACGCTTTCCAAGTCGCGCAATTCCATGAATAATTGAGCCCAGTAACGAATCGGAGAGACGCGATGAAACTTTTGAAAACTGCCGCGCGATCTTCCTGGTCGCTGGCAATCGCGTGCTTGCTGCTCGCTGCATGCGCGCCGGAGCAGCGGGACAGCGCCACGTCGGTTAAGCGCGGCGAGGCTTCGTTCGAGGAGAACTGCAGCCCGTGTCACGGCGCTCAGGGTCGTGGACCGTCGATGGACGACATTCGCGCGCTGTCACCGGACGGATTGCGCGCGGCAATTCGCAACCACCCGACGGCGGGGCAGATCCCCGAGCGCCTGCCAGCGGCACGCGTGCAGGAAATCATCGAATTCCTGGAAGAGTAACCGCGCTGTAGCGAGAGCCGGGCGTCGACGAACCCCGATCAGCCACTCAACTCGAGCAGCAAACGGTTCAGCCGCTTCGCGTAGGTGCCCGGATCCTCGAGCTGCTGCCCCTCGGCGAGTCGCGCCTGGTCGAACAGCACGCCCGACAAGTCGCTGAAGCGCTGCCCGTCACTTTCCGCGTCGAGCCGGCGGATTAACGGGTGATCGATGTTGATCTCAAACACGGGCTTTGACTCGGGCACGGCCTGACCCGATGCCTCCATAATCCGGCGCATCTGCGTACCCATATCGAACTCGCCGATCGCGAGACAGGCAGGCGACTCGGTAAGCCGGTCTGTCACCCGCACTTCTTCGACCTGTTCCTTCAGCTCTTCGCGCAGCCGACCGAGAAACGCCGCGTACTGCTCGTCGTCCGCCGCGTCCTCTGCCTCTTTCGCATCGTCCTTCTCGTCGCCGAGATCCAGCTCACCGCGGCGGACGTCCTTGAACTCGAGTCCGTCAAACTCCCGCAGCTGTCCGACGAGCCACTCGTCGATCGGGTCTGACAACAACAACACTTCGATCCCGCGGTCGCGAAATATCTCGAGCTGCGGGCTCGATGTCGCCGCGTTGTGCGAATCCGCGGTCACGTAATAGATCTTGTCCTGACCGTCCTGTTTGCGACCGACGTAGTCGACGAGCGACTGGTCCTGCGTCGCTGCGCCCGTGTGCGTCGTCGCGAAGCGCAGCAGGCCGGCAATCTTGTCCTTGTTCGCGAAATCCTCGGCCGGACCTTCCTTCAACACGCGGCCGAACTCGTCCCAGAATGCCTGGAACTGCTCGGCATCGTCCTTCGCCAGCTTGTCCAGCATGTCGAGCACGCGCTTCGTCAGCGCGCTGCGAATCGCCTCAACCGTCTCGTCCTGCTGCAGCAGCTCCCGCGAAACGTTGAGCGACAAGTCGTTCGAGTCGACGACGCCACGCACGAACCGCAGGTAGAGCGGCAGAAACTGCTCGGCCTCGTCCATGATGAATACGCGCTGCACGTAGAGCTTCAGACCGCGCGGTGATTCCCGGTTCCACAGGTCATACGGCGGCTTCTTCGGCACGTACAGCAAGCTCGTGTATTCGCGCTTGCCCTCGACCTTGTTGTGACTCCACAGTGCCGCATCCTGAAAATCGTGCGAAATGTGCCGGTAGAACTCCTGGTACTCCTCGTCACTGACGTCGCTCCGGGGCCGGGTCCACAGCGCCTTCGCCGTGTTGACGGTCTCGTCCTCGGCCTGTGCTTCCTCTTCACCATCCTCGCCCGAGGCCGGGGGCGCCTTCATGATCACTGGAAACGCGATATGGTCGGAGTACTTGCGAATCAGGTTGCGCAGCCGAAACTCATCGGCGAACTCCGCCGCGTCGTCGCGGAGATGCAGCTTGACCTCCGTGCCCCGCTCCGCGCGCTCGATCGTGTCGACGGTGAACTGGCCCTCGCCGTCCGACTTCCAGTGCACCCCTTCGCCCGGCTCGAGTCCGGCGCGGCGCGTGAACACCTCGACGTTATCCGCGACGATGAATGACGAATAGAAGCCGACACCGAACTGCCCGATCAGGTTGGCGTCCTGTTTCGAGTCCTGCGACATCGCCTGCAGGTACTCCGCAGTACCCGAACGGGCAATCGTGCCGAGCTGCTGCACGACGTCATCGCGACTCATGCCGATACCATTGTCCGTGATGCTGATCGTCCGCGCCTCCGGATCGAAATCAACGCGGATCGCGAGGTCCGGCTGATTCTCGAGCAGGTCTTCGTTCGCGATCGATTCGAATCGCAGCTTGTCCGCCGCATCCGATGCATTCGATATCAGCTCCCGCAGAAAGATCTCGCGATTGCTGTACAGCGAGTGGATCATCAAGTGCAGGAGCTGCTTGACCTCGGCCTGGAAGCCGAGGGTCTCTTGTTCTTGTGCTTTCGTCATGTCTGGCCTTACCGTCTGTTCCCGAATCCCGCCGCACGCGGCGGCACCCGCCTAAATCGGGCGAGCCGCAGGAATATGGGGTTGTGGGCGGCGGAATTCAAGCCCGAAGGGGGTCGTCGCCGGCGGAGGGCGAGCCCCGTGCCTCGCTAAATCTCCGGCGGCCATCCATGGC
>JBPCXI010000137.1:0-40126 GCA_051008895.1 Gammaproteobacteria bacterium
ACCGGGTGGGTGGTTCCGCTCCTCGCCGGGTTGCTCGGAGCCGGAGTCGCCATAGCCACCGCGCTGGTCACCGACGTCGCCCAATCCAACGACCCGGAAGTGGAGCGCATCACCGAGATCGTACGGACGGAGATCGCCTCCGCTGGACAGTCATCGGTCGTGCATGAGTCGCGCAATCTGGGGCGGGGAGCGTCAGGCTTTTTCCGGGGAAGCTTTTCCGTACATGAGGAAGGAAAAGCTTCCCCGGAAAAAGCTGTGGCACGGCCAAACGGCCTGGACAGTAGCCTAGCGGGTCGCGACTGCCCGGCGTTGACGCAGAGGCTTACTGAACGCGGCAGCGGCGAGCTCGGCCAGCATGAACGACCCGATCGTTGCGATAACGACAATGCGGAACATGGGGCTGACGGCCGACAGCGCGATCACCAGCGCCAGCAACGCGAGGTTTCGCAGTGACTGGCCATGATAACCGAGCCAGCGAGCGCGAAGCTCAAACGCGATGCTATCCAGCGAGTCGTAAAGCTTGGGAATCCACTCCATCAACGTGTCCGGTTCGAATCGACGACATAAAGATGCGGCTTGCGCGCATTGCCCGTCGAATCGGAACCGTCTTCCCCATCGGTGAATCTGCCCTTGACGCTGGCCAGGGCTTTTTCGATCCACGCACGCTTGCGAATGGTGTCGGCGTTCGTAAACGTGGTATCGCTATGCTTTGTTTCCGACATAGTCTTTGACTTATTCATGTAACCGCTATTCCTGCGGGTAATCTACCTTCCCTGCCGCTCGATAACCGTGAAAGTGTTCACGGCGCATCGAGCGGTTGCTTCCCCAAACCCGATTGATACCTCGAATCGTGAGACCCCTCACAAATCGGAGCGGCTGAACCGCAACGTCCGCGAGAATCTCTTAATCAGATTTGAATCGTGCGTGCGGCAACCATCGGTTTCCGCAATCACTGGAAACGGGTCTCTTCTTCTTAGTCGTCCGGACGCCAGTCGCGTCGAACTTTATCCGACCAGTCTCTGTAGCCTTTCCAAGTATACAGGCCCGGATCTAACGGAGCTCGTCTTTTTTCTGGTGCCTGCACGCGCGTCAACCAACGACGATAAGCTTCCCAGCCGCTGACGTCCTTCCCGTCCGCCGCGACAAGGCCCTTCTCACGGCGGTCGTTCGTCGTATCAGCATACGACTTGCGGCCGTTCCCGTTTGAGAAGCCGTCGTTCGTCTCCCGTGCAAGTGGATTATGTTTATGATCGCTCATTCATAGATGCCTGTGCTCTAATGACAGCAACAGGTTACGGATTGACGCGCAAACTCGCCATGAACTGCATCACAGGTGAGTCCATTTAACCCCTTGATTATGTGAGTAGTTATTACTCGGTTCACAGCGAACAGCAATGTGTTCGCGACCCGCGTCAGATGCTTAGTCGATAGCAGGGCTCATAGGCGCCACGCGCCAGTTTCATGCGACCCGCGTCGACGAACGCGGCGAGCAGTTCATCCATCTCTCTCAACAGCGCCTTCTCGCCATTGATAACGAACGGACCGTGCTCGTCGATCGCACGCAGCCCGGATTCCTTTACGTTACCGGCGACGAGCCCGGAGAACGCGCGACGCAGGTCGTATGCCAGCTCGTGGGTACCGCGATCACGGTGCAGCTGGAGCGACGCCATGTTCTCGTGTGTCGCGACGAATGGCTGCTGAAAGCCACGCTCTATCCGCAGGCGCCAGTTGAAATAGTAGGCGTCGCGGGAAGCATGTCGAACGTCCTTCACCGCCTGGATACCGTCCGCCATCGTCTGCGCGACGCTGGCGGGATCACCAATCTCGATCCGGTAATAGCGCTTCGCTCCGTCGCCGAGGGTCGTGCCGATAAAATCATCGATCTGACGGAAATAGGCGGCCGATGATTCGGGCCCGGTCAGGACCAGCGGGACCGCAATGTCTTCGTTGTCCGGGTGCATCAGAATCCCGAGCAGGAACAGCAGCTCCTCCAGCGTGCCGACGCCGCCGGGAAAGACGATGATGCCGTGCGCGATACGCACGAACGCTTCCAGACGCTTCTCGATGTCCGGCATGATCACGAGCTGATTGACGATCGGATTCGGCGATTCGGCAGCAATAATTCCGGGTTCGGTGATGCCGATATAGCGGCCGTTGCGAACGCGCTGCTTGGCGTGGCCGATCGTCGCGCCCTTCATCGGCCCCTTCATTGCGCCAGCACCGCAACCGGTGCACACGTTCAGCAGGCGCAGGCCGAGCTGATAGCCGACCTCCTTCGTAAACTCGTATTCCTCGCGCCCGATCGCATGACCGCCCCAGCAGACGACGAGGTCGGGTTCCGCCGGCAGGCGAAAAATGTCCGCGTTACGCAGAATGTGGAAGATCACGTTGGTAATGCCGTCGCTGGTCTCGATATCGAGGCCATCGCTCAATTCGAGCTCGCCGTTAACGAATACGACGTCGCGTACGACGGCGAACAGCAACTCGCGAATGCCGCGAATCATCCTGCCGTCGACGAACGCATCTGCGGGCGCGCCGGTGAGCGCGAGCTTGATGCCGCGCTCCTGCTGGACGATACGTACATCGAAACCGGAGTACCGCTGGAGTACCTCGCGCGCGTCATCCGTCAGGCTGCCGACGTTCAGAACGGCCAGCGCACACTGTCTCAGGATCTCGTGCTGGTTGCCTTCATCGAGGCTCTGCAGCCGATCAACTTCGTGTTGCGACAAAACTTCGAGGCTGCCTTCCGGCATCACCTCGACGATGGTTTCATGAGCTGCCATGCTCACATTCTCCCAAGGGTGGGGTTACGAATTCGTGTCACAGGTCCCGTATTGCGGGACGCGCGAGCAGCGGCTCGTCGATACCGGCCAGGCGCGAAGAAGGTCAGGGCAGGATGCTGATCGGGGTGTCCGGCAAGGTCATGAGCCAGAAGTCGACCATGTCGGAATTCGACAATGCGATACAGCCCTCGGTCCAGTCCGTCAGCCGATAGTACTCGTCGGATTGTTTCGGCACGTTGGGCTGGCCATGGATCATGATCTGACCGCCGGGGTTCACGCCGCGCCGCCGGGCCGCGAGTTCGTCCTGCTCATCGGGGTAAGAAATCCGGACCGACAGAAAATAGTCACTAGCCGCGTTGCGCTCGGTCAGCAGGTAGCTGCCTTCCGGGGTGCGGAAGTCGCCTTCGTGCTCCTTGTCGCCTACCGGGACAAAGCCGAGCGCGATATCCATCGAGCGCAAAACGCGCTCGCCCTGAAATAGCAACAGCTTGCGGTCTGCCTTGCGGATCAGCACGCGATCAGCCATCTCGACTTCCGCCGCAAACGACGGCGGCAATGCAGGCAGGAGGCAAATCGCGATGCTGATGCAAACGCCGACCAAGCGCTTAGTTGTCACAATCCGTGTCATTCGCTCGTTATTTTAGCCGTCCGGTGCCTGCGATGCATTGCCGCTGCTGCCGACGGCGACAGCGGCCGCGGAATTCCCGGACATCTCGGCCCGCTCGATCTGCGGAAACACGACCTCGGCGCCCGGCCGCAGGCGATCGATATCCAGATCGGGATTGTACTGACGTAACAGCCAGACCGGCACCTTGTAGCGCCGCAGACTCAAAACAAACAGCGACTCGCCGCGGCGAAGCGCGTGCACCTTGGTATCGACGATACGGAATTGAGCGAAAAATGCTTCCTGGAGTTCTCGGTGATAGGCAGTGCGTCGCGTTGCAAATTCGTCGGCGGATACGTCATCGAGAATCAACTTAAGGCGCCGCCCGATCACGACGGGCTTGCGGAACGAATAGCCGTTGAGGTCCCGCAGCCGCTGCGTGCGAATACCGAGCCAGTCGGCGTAGTGCCCGAGCGTCTCCGCAGCCTGGATCTCGATGGTGCCGTCGTCGGCGACGAGATAGTCGCTCGGGTCCGCGAGCATCGCGGTGTCGGCGCCGGCCGACGCCGGCGCGCCGATCTCTGCCGCGCCCTCGGACACGTCCGTCTCCGTGCCCGACTCGACGATCATCACGGTCGCTTCCGGCTCGGGCTCGGGCTCGGGCTCCGGTTCGACCGGCGGCGCCACCGCGACGACCGCGGGCTCCTCCGGTATCACCCTCGTCGCCGCCGCGACCATTGCCGATTCGACGATGGCCGATTCGACGATGGCCGGATCATCGATGGCCGATTCGACCATTGCCGGCTCTGCTGCGGCCGGCGTCGCTTCCGGCTCGACCATTGCCGATTCGGCTGTTGCCGATTCAACCACGGCCGGATCGACTTCGGCCGCTGTTGATTCCCCATTCATACGAATGATCAGTGTCTGTCCCGGGTATATCCGCCGCCCGTCACCGATCGAATTCATCGCCAGCAGCTCGCCCTGGCGAACACCGGCACGCATCGCGATATCACTGATCGTATCGCCCGAGCGCACAACGTAGGTATCGGCATCCGTGGATATCGCCGCGGCTCCGGGTTTGTATGGCAGGTTTATGACCTGACCGACGCGTATCCGATGACGACTGCGCAAATTATTGATCGCCATCAGCTCCGAGACGCTCGTGTCGTAACGCGCCGCGATAATTGACAAGCTGTCGCCGCGCTCGACGCGATGTTCCAGATCCGGCGTCTGCCGGGCAAACTTCGCCTCGTTCGGAATTGCCGCCAGCACCGCGCCCGGATCCAGGCTCACGGCGTCAGCCGGAACGCGAACCCTGAAACCGCGTGGCACATATTTCATGTCGGTCCATACCGATTTCAGCAGAGCCGGATTGTTGGCTTTCAACGTCGAGCGAGACACGCCGAGCGATTCTGCGAGCGTATCGACCGTCACGTAGTCTTCCATTGCGACGATCATGTGTCGCTCGGGAGGGTCTTTTTTCACGACGCCGAAATATTTTTCCGCGTTCTCCGCGACGTCGTTCGCGGCCAGGAACGCGACGTAAAAATTCCGCGACGCGAAGCCGAATGCGCGCCCCTTGTATTCCCGGATGATCGTTTCGATGTCGTCGGTACCGGTACTGCGTACCGCGCGACGCATGCCGGCGACACCGTGGTTGTAGGCGGTAATCGCGAGCGGCCACGACTTCAGAATGGAGTAGTTGTACTTGAGCAATGCGGCGGCGGCGTCGCTCGACTCATATGGATCGCGGCGCTCGTCAACAACGTGGTCGATCTGCATGAAGCGCCGCCCCGTGGCGCCCGTGAACTGCCACAGGCCCGACGCACCGACATGAGAGCGCGCTGCGGGATTGTACGAAGACTCGACGTGCGGCAGCGAAGCGAGCTGCAGCGGGACGCTCGCATCGGCGAGCGTCTTGAGGATGTAGTCTTCCCAGCGACCCGATCGCACGAGGCCGGCGCGGAACCGGTCAGACAGTCCCTGCTGAAAGCGAATTCGTTTAGACGCGGCGCGTAGCTCGCCCGTCGTAACGTCGTCCGGCCACAATGCCAGCACGCGCTTCTCTTCCGTCGTCAGGCCGTCGCGTTTTCCTTGCGCAAGTTCGAGCAGAATCCGCTTGTACTTGCCACGCGTCTGATCAGCGATGCGGCGTCGCTGTCGGTTGCTGACTTTTTTCGGCAAGTTGACCGTTTCGTATACGACCGACAGTTCGCGGTTGTCGTGGACCAGCGCCTGCTCGGATGTGACCTCGGCGAACACGGTGCGCCAGAACGCAATGCTCGGTTCGAGGCCGGCCGGCCGCGACAACTCGGTCGCGAACACCGGCACGCTCAGCAGCATGCATAACAAGACTGTCGATACGCGACTCAAGATCATCAAATCCGCTACTTCCCTGTTGTCGCCGCAGCGCGTCTCACGCGCGCCTCGGCGGCGCCGAGATCGACGACTGCCCGGTCATTGTGAGCATAGTTTGGAACCGGGTACCGCCGTACTGACCTGATTCACACTCCCGGCAGCGGAGCGGACGCGGCGTTCCGCGGACCACAAAAATTTTGCCGGGCGCGACGCAGGTCCTTCTACTACCAGTCAAAACCTGCTAATTTGACCAAATAACCGAAATTCTTCTGATTTATCGGAAGCTTCCGGCTTATTTCTGGCAATCAACTTAACCGCCAAGGCGCCCGAGAATCAAGTGTCAGCGATCCGAATCACGGCAGAGCTCCGCCAGTCGCGCATGTCGCGGGGTTTGATCTGCATTGCAGCAATTGCGTTTGCGCTGTTGCTGGCGGCCTGTGACCCGTCACCGGCGTCGCAGGCGCTCGCGCGGAAAGCCGCGGCACCGGTCGCGCCACCGGTCGAACCGGAGCTCGTCACCGAACCGCTCGCTGCGGATGAAGGCGCGGAAGCCGACGTGTCGGTCGAAGAGGTCGCCGAGCAACCGCCCGCCGAAACCGCCGGCGAGATCCACGAGGAAGCGGACACCGCTATGGCGGCGGAGACGACCCAGGACGAAGACATCGATATCGGCGACGTGCTTGACGTCATCACCGTGGACACAGAGGCCGATGCGGACGCGACGGGCTTCGAGATCCTCGACACCGTCGTTCCCCCCGGCGAGTCACAACGGCTGATGTGGTCAGCGAGCCGGATTTTCGAGGGCGTATCGTCCGCAACACCGGTCCTCGTCGTCAACGGGCGGCGTGAGGGCCCGGTCTTGTGCCTGACCGCGGCCATTCACGGCGACGAACTGAACGGCATCGAGATGGTGCGCCGCGTTCTGCACGATCTGGACCCGGACAAGGTCCGCGGCACGGTCATCGGCATTCCGATTGTGAACCTGCAGGGCTTCCGTCGCGGCTCGCGTTATCTGCCCGACCGGCGCGATCTCAATCGCTACTTCCCGGGCAATCCCGACGGCAGCTCCGCATCCCGCATCGCGCACTCGCTGTTCGACGGCATCATCCGACGCTGCGATGCGCTTGTCGATCTGCACACCGGATCTTTCTACCGCACGAATATGCCGCAACTGCGCGCCGACTTGCGTTACGGCAAGATCCGCGAACTCACGCAAGGCTTCGGCGGCATCGCGGTCCTGCACAGCGAGGCCGCGATCGGCACGCTGCGGCGGGCGGCGACCGATGCCGGCATTCCGGCAATTACGCTCGAGGCCGGCGAACCGCTGCGGCTCCAGTCGGCCAAAGTGAGTCAGGGCGTAAACGGTATTTTCACGCTGCTCGATACGATGGACATCGTACGCCGCGTTCAGTTCCTGTCACCGCCGGAGCCTGTCTACTACCAGTCGACCTGGGTCCGCGCAGACGATGGCGGCATCCTGTTCTCGGTCGTCCGACTTGGTCAGGCGATCGAGATTGGCGACGTTCTCGGCACGGTCACCGATCCGATCACGAACGAACAGGCACTGATCTACTCTCCGGCCAAGGGCCGCGTGCTCGGCATGGCGTTGAACCAGGTCGTCCAACCGGGCTTCGCCGCATTTCGCATCGGTATCGAAACGGATGGCGCGCCCGGCGAGTCGCCCACTGGCGACGTGGCGTGGATGAACGACTCACGCATGCTCGGCGACAACGCCATACCCGGTAACACCGGCAACACCGGCACCGCCGACGAGATCACCGCCAGCAGCAACATTGAAACGGAAGAAAATTCCGAAGAGTAACCGCGCGACGCGCCCGGCGTCGCACTCACTCGATCACCGGTACTCCGCGGCGGTGATGAACTGCCCGAACGACTCGCACCAGATAATCACGGCTTTGTACGCGGCCGGATCGATCGACTCGGGAACCGTGACGATAAAATTCTCGAAAGTTCTGACGTCGCCGACCCGCACCATCTTCGGCTTCAGACTGTTGAAGTCGGCCTCGGTCTCGACGAACTGCGGCGACAAATAGAGCTTGTAATCTGGTCCCGGTGCGATTTCGCCCTCGAGAGATATTGTCTCGGTGCCGACGAAAACCTTGCCCTCGCCCCAGTGCAACGCATCGCTGTCGGCGAGGTCGCGGCGGAACTCACCGGCAAACGCGGTACTCGCCGCCATCGCGCGCACGTCGGCGTCCGACGGTGCATCAGGTGCCGTCAGCAGCGGGAGCGCGTAAATGCCGAGCGCGAAACCGATGAACGCGACCAGCACGTGCGAAGCAGCGAGCAGAAATATTTTCATGGCCGAATATTCTACGCTGTTTTTCGGCTCCCGCCCGGCCGGGCCGGGTGCGCCGAATGTCAGCGCGTCGTGCGCCGGCTCGATGCGGCCGCAATGATCGATGACTCGTCGGGGCTGCCGGGCCCCTGCCAGAGGCTCTGAATAATTTCGGGAACGTCCTTCTGCGCGCGCATCATCGAGACCGCTTCGGCCTGCGCATCCTCATCGGCGAGACAAAGTAACGTCAGCATGCAAAGAAACGCAGCACGATCGTCCTCCGGCATCGCGTCGATGGCCGTCACGATGTCATTGACCGTATCAGTTTGCTCGCTGCCCATGGGCCCTGTCCCCGCGCTGTAACCACAAGCGTAACGGTTCAGGGTCGGTATGCGCTTCACCACTATTGGGGGTATTTCGCCGCTAGCTGGAATGATTCCAAATGGCGCATTGCCGTAAATCCATTGTCGTAGAATAGCGTCGTGAGTTGCGGCGGCGGCATGATGCGGACGTCGTTTCAGCCGCTCGCGCATCTGGTCGATGCCGCGGCGCTGAAATGGCTGGCTGCGGACCAGGAATCGGCCCGCGTGCGGAATATCGTCCGCGCTGAGATCGCCGACTCATTCCGGATCGGCGACCGCGACGAACTCACCTTTCACGGCCTCCGCTATTTGCTATGCGTCAGCCGCAACGCGGCGAATGAAATCAGCATCGACGTTCACGAGATCGCGCGGAGCGAGTAATCGTGACTCAGCTATCCGGGGCGATCCGGGGCGATCCGGGGCGTTCAGGCGCCGAGGTAAGCCGCGGTCAGGTCCCGCTCGCGCGCCTCGCGCGACACGTGCACGAGGACGACGTTATCGAGCGACGCGCACGGATGCATCGCGCTGTGCTTGCAGAACCAGAACACGTCGACCGGCGCCTGATTCTCGTGGCGCGTCGCGATAACCAGCCGGGCGTCGGGAATCGGAGCAAAACCGTGCGCCTCCCGGTTCGCGTAGTCGACCGCACGCACCCACGCCTCGCACTCCTCGCCCCACGCCATCATGTAGAGGCAACCCGATTCCACCAGCCAGCGCGCGACACTCGCGCGCCGTCCGTCCGGCACCAAGTCGTCGGCAATAACAATCGCCCTGAAGGGTAGCAACGCAGAAACGTCCGGCGGTTCAATATCCGCAACCAGGTGCACATACCGCATCACGCGCAGCGAACCGGCGACCGGGCGCCGGCGAGATCAGACCGGGCGATTCTGCAGCGCCGCGATTCGCTCTTCCAGCGGCGGATGCGACATGAACAACGCACGCAGTCCGCTCGGCTTGCCGCCGTTGATACCGAATGCCTGCAGTGCTTCCGGCAATTTGCCCGAACCCTGGCCCGCCTGCAGGCGCTCCAATGCCGCGACCATATTCGCCCGGCCCGCGTATTCAGCTCCGCCTTCGTCCGCACGAAACTCTCGCCGCCGCGAGAACCACATGACGATCATGCTCGCGAGTATGCCGAGCACGATCTGCGCAATCAGGGACGTGATGAAGAAGCCGGGCCCGGCGCCACGTTCGTTTTTTAGAATGACGCGGTCGACGAAGAAGCCGACGAGACGCGACAGGAAGATCACGAACGTGTTCAGGACACCCTGGATCAGGGTCATCGTCACCATGTCACCGTTCGCGACGTGCGCGACCTCGTGAGCGAGTACCGCGTCGATCTCGTTCTGCTGCATATGCTGCAGCAGGCCGGTGCTGACCGCGACGAGCGAATTGTTCCGGCGCGGCCCGGTCGCGAACGCATTTGGTTCGGGCGCATCGAAAATCGCGACCTCGGGCATCGAAATGCCCGCTCTCGTCGCGTGCGCCTGCACGGCCGCAACCAGCCAGGACTCGGTGCTGTTGGCAGGCTGCTCGATGACGCGCGCGCCCGTTGTCCACTTCGCGATCATCTTCGATGCAGCGAGGGAAATAAACGAACCCGAGAAACCGATGATCGCGGAGAATATCAGCAGCTGCATCAGGTCGATGCCGCCCTGCTCGTTCAAGTAGCCTTCCAGGCCGAAGACTTTCATAGCCACGGCCAGCACCGCGAGAACGGCTACATTCGTTCCAAGAAACAGTAGAATCCTTTTCACATCGACACTCCGGACCGGATCAGACCTAGTTATATGGGTCTAAAGTTACATGAATTCAAGGGCTGAAATCGACGCCGCGCCGGACGCACCGGACCTGATCCCGCTGTATCGCTTCTGGCAACCGCGCTACTGGGGGCTGTGGCTCACGATCGTCGTGCTGCGGCTGGTGGTGTTGCTGCCGTTCGGGTGGCAGATGCGCATCGGCCAGGGAATCGGCCGACTCGCGATGCTGCTGCTGCCCAAGCGTCGAAAAATCGTCATCGTCAACCTGCGCCTGTGCTTTCCGGAGCTGGATGACGCGGCGATCGGCGCATTGACCCGCGAGCACTTCGAGTCGCTCGGCATCGGCATCGTCGAGGTCGGGCTGTCCTGGTGGATCAGCGTGCGGCGCGCACGCGAACTCGTGAACCTGGACGGTTTCGAGCACGTCCAGCAGGCGCTGGATAAAGGCGAAAACATCATATTGCTCAGCGGGCACTTCTCGGGCGCCGAGGTCGTCGGCGTCGCGATCCGCGAGCTCTTCCCGGATCTCGCCGGCATGTACCGACCGGCGAATAACCCGCTCGCCGACCAGATCATCCGCCGCGGGCGACAGCGCGGTGTCTACCACCTGATCCCAAAAGAGAGTTTGCGGCGAATGATTCGCCTGATAAAAGGCGGCGCCCCGGTCTGGTATGCATCGGATCAGGCCTACGACCGCAAGTACAGTGCGCTGGTGCCGTTCTTCGGCGTGCCGGCGATGACGAATTGCGCGCTGACGCATATCGCACGCATGACGAACGCGGTCGTCATACCGTTCGTCCCGCGACGCCGCGCCGACCTCAGCGGCTACGATGCGGTGATGCTGCCGCCGCTGGAGAACTTTCCGACGGACGATGCCGCAGCGGACGCGCTGCGGGTGCATCACCTGCTCGAGGCGGAGATCCGCGCAGCGCCGGCCCAATACTACTGGGTGCATCGTCGGTTCAAGAATCGCCCGCCGCCGCACGAGGACGTGTACGCAAACGCGTCGTGATCGGGACTGCACCGCCCTCCGCGAGGATCAGCGCGCGCTCGCGGCGCGATAGCCCTGCAGCAGCAGCTCCCAGTCGGATTCCGCGAAGTGCGCGCCGTCGATGCGGCTGATCTTGCGCAAAGAGCGGCGCAGTCGCTGCAGGTTGCGTTCCGACCACGCACCCGGTCCGGGCATCATGCGTCCCCGATCGAAGTCCAGCAGAAACAGATCGCCGTCATTACCGACCTGGATGTTGTGCGCGTTCAGATCCGCATGAAACACGTTCGACCGGTGAAAACGTCCGACCAGCATGCCGATCTCGTGCCAGCGTGCCGACGATAATGCGCCGCCGCGGAGCGCCGCAGAAAGCGGTTCGACGTTCGGCAAAGTCTCGGTGATAAGGTCAGCGGTATACAGCGCACCGCCGCGTACGTAGCGCGCCGCAACCGGCGCCGGCACCGGCAGGCCCGCTACGCGCAATGCTGCGAGGAGACGATACTCGTGAAACGAACGCGTGGTGTCCTGACCGGTCCAGACGAAAGAGTCGCGAGACAAATGTCGGACCAGGCCGCCCCGATAGTAGTGACGAAGTATGCAATTGCGACCGTCGATAGTCACCGGCTGCACGCGCCCGCGTCCGGTCGCGTGCTCGCCTCGCGCGCCATCGCCATCGCTATCGCTATCGCGCACGACGAATACGCGTTCGCTCATCTGGCCGACCAATGCGTCATCGTATACGATCACGCTGTTGCCGATTCGCTCGACGCGTTCAGACACTCAAGGCTCTTCCGTTGTCACAGGAGCGGTCACCGATAGCCACCTCGCCGCCAACCCGTCCGGGCCAGCCGACCCCCGCCCCGGAATCCGTTTGCGTGATCAGGCTGTCCGCCATCGGCGACTGCTGCCATACGCTGGCGGTCGTCAGGGCAATGCAGTCCGCGTGGCCGAGCACGCGACTCACGTGGATCATCGGTCGCACGGAATTCAGTTTGCTGCAAGGCGTGGACGGCGTCGAGTTTATCACCTTCGACAAGACGCGCGGCTGGCGCGCGCAACTGGATCTGCGCAAGCAGCTGGCGGGGCGACGTTTCCCAATTCTGCTGCACATGCATGCGTCGATGCGTGCGAACATCGCGAGCGCCATCGTCAGCGCAGACGCGCGGATCGGCTACGATCGAGCTCGGGCGCGCGACTTTCAGTGGCTGTTCACGAATCGGCAAATCCCCGCGACGCGCGAGCAGCATGTTCTCGACGGCATGTTTGCCTTTGTCGAGCAGCTCGGTGTCGGCAATCGCCATCTGCGTTGGGACATTCCCCTCGCGGACGCGGACCGCGATTTCGCTCACGATGTCTGCTCCGCCGCCGGCCCGACCTGCGTGATCAGCCCGTGCAGCAGTCAGCGTTTTCGCAACTATCGCAACTGGAGCGTCGAACGCTATATCGAACTCGTGGATTACCTGCACGACGAATACGACGCGAACGTCGTGCTGACCGGTGGCCCGACCGACGCCGAACGCGTCTACGGTCAGGCGATCGAATCGGCCGCGGCACAACCGGTCCGCAACCTGATCGGCGCGACGACGCTGAAGCAGCTGCTGGCGGTGCTCGACGGCGCGAGCGTCGTCATCTGTCCGGACTCCGGGCCGGCCCATATGGCGACGACCGTCGGCACGCCGGTCGTGGGGCTGTATGCGACGTCCAATCGCCACCGCACCGGGCCGTACTTCAGCCAGCATCTGGTCGCCGACCGGTATCCCGATGCGATTCGCATGGAGTTCGACAAGCCGGTCGCGGACGTCGCGTGGGGCCAGCGCGTTCGCGACCCGGACGCGATGAACCTCATTACGCTCGACGACGTTACAACGAAGGTCGACCTGGTATTCGACTCAACACGGACCGGACCACGGCCGCTACCCGGTCCGGCTTGATATCGCGCAGACAGCGCAGATGCCCGAGCGGACACTCGCGGGCGAAGCAGGGACTGCAGTCGAGCCCGAGCGAGATCACGGTCTGCTTGTCGGTCAGCGGCGGCGTGAATGCGGCCGATGTGGAACCGTATATAGCGACAACCTCGGTACCGGCTGCCGCCGCGACGTGCATCAACCCCGAGTCGTTCGTGACCGCCGCGCCGGCAAGTGACAGCAGGTCGACCGTGTCCTCCAGCCGCGTCTCGCCGCACAGGTTGAAAACGCCGTCGCCACCCTGCTGCCTTATGCGCTCGCCGACATCGCGTTCACCCGCGGAGCCGAGCACGACGACGGCTGTGCCGCCGCGACCCAGGTCCGCCGCGAGCTCACCGAAGTAGTCGAGCGGCCAGCATTTCGCCGGGCCGTAAGCCGCCCCGGGCATCAGCGCGACGACGTCGCGCCCGTCCACGCCCAATCGTTCGGCGAAGCTCGCACGGTTCTCCGCATCGATCGACAGCGCGGGATACGGCGGTCTCGGCAGCTCAGCATTACGCGGCAGCCCCAGCGCGAGAAATCGCTTTACCGTCTGGTCGAGGCGCGACTTGTCGAGATCGCGGATGTCGTTCAGCAAGCCATAGCGCATTTCGCCGCGAAAGCCGGTGCGCAACGGAACGCGCGCGAAAAACGGGACCAGCGCCGCTTTCAGCGAGCGCGGCAACACGATCGCGTGCCCGTAATTGCCGTCGCCGTCGCCGTCGCGTAACGACCGGCCCACCCGCAATCGTTCGCCGAGCTTCAGCTCGCCATGACCGACCGGGAGCGGCACAGCGCGCCGCACCTCGGGCATGCGCGCGAGCAACGGCTCGGACCACGGGGGCGCGACGACGTCGATCCGCGCTTCCGGCCGCAGGTCGCGCAGCATCCTGAACAGGGACTGCGCCATGACCATGTCGCCGACCCAGGCCGGGCCGACGACCAGGATGCTGTCACCGGCCGATGACATCCAGGTAGCGCTTTACGCCCTCCTCGATGTCGAGGAATTCTGCGCCGTAACCGGCATCGCGCAGGCCCGACATGTCCGCTTCGGTGAAGCTCTGGTAGCTGCCCTCGAGACGCTCGGGAAACGGTATGTACCGGATCTTGCCGTGGCCGTGCCAGCCGATGACCGCGCGGGCGACGTCATTGAACGACCGGCTCTTGCCGGTGCCGAGATTGAAGATGCCGCGACACGCCGGGTTTTCGAGCAACCAGAGATTAACCGCCGCTACGTCGTCGACGTGAATGAAATCGCGCCGCTGCTCGCCGTCACCGTAACCATCGCTGCCGCGAAACAGCCGAACCTCGTCGCCGTCGAGCAGCTGATTGTGGAAGTGCCAGATCACGCTCGCCATCCCGGCCTTGTGCCGCTCTCCGGGTCCGTAGACGTTGAAATAGCGCAGCGCGACAACCTGCGAGCCGATCGCGCCCCAATTGGCCCGCAGATACTGGTCGAACTGCCACTTGGAATACGCATACGCATTGATCGGGTGTTCATTCGCGCGGTCGACCGCAGATTCGGTGCCGGCGCCGTAGACCGAAGCGGATGACGCGTGCACGAGCGGAATCGATCGCTCCGTGCAGTAATGCAGTACCGCCTTGGCGTAGTCATAGTTGATCCGCATCATGTAGCGGCCGTCCCACTCCGTCGTGGTCGTGCACGCGCCCTGGTGCAGTACCGCCTGAACGTCGCCACCGAAAGTGTCGCCGTTCCCGATACGCGCAAGAAAATCGTCCCGGTCGATGTAGTCCGCGATGTCGCGATCAGCGAGATTGAGCGTCTTGTATCCGTCCGTCAGGTCATCGACGACAATGACGTCCCGGTTACCCGCTGCATTCAATGCCTTTACGACGTTGCTGCCGATGAATCCGGCTCCGCCGGTCACTATGATCATGTCTTTATATGTCTGCGCTCGTGCGCGGCGACGATTGCGGCGTAGATATCCATATACCGGCTCGTCATCCGCGCGGGTGAAAAATCCGCGGCCTTGTTCTCATTCGCACGCCCGATCGCCTCTCTGAGGCCAGCTTCACGGTAAAGCCTGCCAATCGCATACTCGAGTGCCGGGATGTCGTCCGGCGCAACCAGCAGCCCGTTCGTGCCGTCGTCGACGATCTCCGGAATGCCGCCGACGTGCGTCGCGGCAATCGGCAGTCCGAATTCGAACGCATCGAGCAGGATCGAGCCGAGACCCTCGTGCCTCGAAGGATAAATAAACGCGTCGAAGGCCGCCAGATAATTACCGACGTCGTCGACCTGCCCCGTGAACATGACGTTCTCCAGGCCATTCGCCGCGTGCTTCAGCATCGATTCGTCCCGACCGCTGCCGACCAGAACGAAGCGCAGACCCGGCATGGCGGCGGCCACACGCTTGGCGACGGCGATGATCTGCAACTGGCCCTTGTGCGAGTCGTCCAGCGCGCCAATGTGACCGACGACGAAATCTCCGCCGAAATCCGCGCGCAGCTCATCGACCCGCGCGGGTTCGGCGCGCAGGCCGCTGCTCGAATCGGGCACGACCCTCCAGTCGATGTCTGCCGCCAGCGCGTCGATCGATGCGCCGATCGCGGCAGAGACGGGCACGACCAGCTCGGCCCGCCGATACATCGCCCGATTGGCCCGAGTATGACGCGGCCCTTTCTGCACGCGCCGCGTGACGACGTAGGGGATGCCGCGCAGGACCGAATTCAACCACGCCGACTGTATCGCGCGGCCCTCGTGGACATGCACGAGATCGCAGGCGCGCAACGCGGCCGCCCCGGCGATCGCATTCGCGGCCACCTCCGTAATCGTAAGGCCGGGAACGGAGCGACAACGCTGCGCAAGGGGCTGATCGCGACGGCAGACGAGGCGCTGTGGCCAGCCTCGCTCGGCGAGCCCCTCGATCAGCAGCTGGGTCTGGCGCTCGCCACCCCGGTAACCGCGCGCGAGGTTGGCGTGCGCGATACGGATGAATTCGTCCGACATGCTGACGAAGTCAGCCGCGACGGCGGCCGCCTACTCGTCGACGAGCGTGTACAACGCCCCGCAATAGGGGCACTTGGAAGTCCCTTCCTTTTCAATCGGCAGATAGACCTTCGGATGCGAGTTCCACAGATACATCCCCGGCATCGGACACGACAACGGCAAATCCGCTCGCGTGACGCTGTATTGGTGCTCGGCGTTCGGCTGCACCAGGCTGTCCTGCGCTGTACCTGCGTTGGTCATTGAACTCCACTCATGCTTGGTCGGTGTCGGCGAGGTCGCGATTATAACAGCGCCGAAACCCTCGCCGTCAGCCGAAGACTTTGCGCCACGCGTCGCGCACGACATCCGGAAGATTCTCCACCTCGACCCGCGGCGCGACGGCCGCGTGCCCGGCAAGCGCCAGGCGGTGGATACGCCGCCGATAGGTACGATAAGCATCGGCCAGCCGCTCGGCGTCGTCCGCGGGCAGTATCTCCGCCTGCGCCAGCGCCTCCAGCTGCCGGATGTTGTCAGAGTAGTGCACCAGGTCGTGATGCTCGCGGGCTTCCTGCAAGACGAGATACTGAACGATGAACTCGATGTCGGTCACGCCGCCTCGTCCCTGCTTGAGATCGAACAGCTCTGCCGTTTCCTTGCTGAGCTCGGCGCGCATCTTCACGCGCATTTCGGCAACGTCAGCCTTGAGGGAGTCCTTGCGCACGTGGTGGGTCAGCGTCGTGGTGCGAATCGCGTCGAAAGCGGCGCGGAGCGACTCGCTGCCGGCGACCGCGCGGCCCCGCAACAGCGCCTGATGCTCCCAGGTCCAGGCTTCTTCGCGCTGGTAACGCTCGAATGCCTGCAGGCTTGATACCAGCAGGCCGGATTTGCCGTTGGGGCGCAGCCGCGTGTCGACCTCGTATAGGCCGCCCGAGGCCGTCGCCATCGTCAGAATGTGGATGATCCGCTGCGCGAGGCGCACGAAGAATGTCGCGTTGTCGAGGCACTTGTCACCGTTGGTCTGCTGCTGCTCGCCGGCGGAATCATGCAAAAAGACGATGTCGAGATCCGAGCCGTAACCGAGTTCGAGCCCGCCGAGCTTGCCGTACGCAACGATGATGAATTTCGCAACGCGATCCTCACCGTCGACTCGACAGCACGGGCTGCCGTGCTTATCCGTCATCTCGAACCAGGCGAGTTCGAGCGCGGCGCCGAGTACCAGTTCCGCAATGTCGGTTAGCCGGTCACTTACCTTCATCAGCGGCAACGCGCCACTGAGGTCGGCGACCGCAACCCGAAACACGGCCGCCTGCTGGAAGTTCCGGAGCGCGTCGCGGCGTGCCTCACCGTCCTCGAGGGGCGCGGCGGACAGCCGCGCCGCGAGGTCGTCGGCGAACGTCTCGTGACCCGGGGCATCGAGAAAAATCCGCGCATCCAGCAACTCGTCGAGCAGCAACGGGTGCGTCGCGACCTGCCGCACCAGGAAGCCGCTCTTCGCGCACAGGTTGACCAGGCGCTTCAGCGCCTCCGGATTCTCGTTCAACAGGGCGAAGTACGCCGACCGGCGACCAATCGACTCGACGATGGTCAATGCCCCGATGAGCGCATCCATCGGCTCCGACTCGGCGCCGGCGAGCGTAACGATTGCCGGCATCAGCATGTCGAGCCGCTGCCGCCCGTGTTCGTCGAGTCGCAGATAGAAACCGCTGTCGCGAAACGCCGCCAGCCGCACGATCGGTTCTTGCGCATCGGTATAGCCGAGCTCGAGCAGCAAACCGGCCAACGTTTCATCCGGAGCGCCCGCCGCCCACGCGCGAATCAGTTTGGCGCTCGGTTCGATCGCCTCCTGCTCGTCGGTGCCGGCGAGAACGATATCGTGAAAGCTCGTCGATACGAGATGACGTTGCTCCGTCAGGCTCTCGGCCAACGCCTCCCAGTCCGGGTAACCCATCGCCAATGTCAGCCGGGCCCGGTTGACGTCGTCACTCGGGATGTCATGCGTCTGGCGATCGTTGATCGCCTGCAGCCGGTTCTCGAACTGACGCAGGAACAGGTATGCATCGCGCAGGTCATCGGCAACGTCCTGCGGCAGACAACCCGGTCGCACCAGCTTGCGTAATGCCGGTAACAATTCTCGCTCCTGCAACTCGGCGACCGACCCGCCGCGCACCAGCTGCAAGGTCTGCACGATGAACTCGACCTCGCGTATCCCGCCGCGGCCGAGCTTGACGTTGTCGCGGAATTCCTTGCGCCGAACTTCTGCTTCGATCATTGACTTCATGTCACGCAGCGAGTCGAATACGCCGTAATCGAGATAACGCCGATAAACGAAGGGCCGGAGAACGTCCCGATAAAGCGACTCGGTTTCCTCCCACTCGTTGATAACGCGAGCCTTCACGTAGGCATAACGCTCCCAGTCACGCCCGTGCTGGGCCAGGTACGATTCGAACGCCGCAACGCTGACCGCGAGCGGCCCGGCTTCGCCGAACGGCCGCAGGCGCGTGTCGACACGGTACACGAAGCCGTCGGACGTCTTCTTGCTGAGGTACGCCACCACATGCTGCGCCAGAAAGCGGAAGAATTCCTCGTTACTCTTCGGCCGATCTCCGTCAGTTTCGCCGTGATCCGAGAATAGAAATACAAGGTCGACGTCTGAAGAAAAATTGAGTTCGCGTCCGCCGAGCTTGCCCATGCCCAGCACCGCGAAACCCGCCTCGCGCCCGTCCGCCGTCAGCGGCCGGCCGTGCTTCGCAACCAGCGTCGACCGCGCGCGTTCGACGGCCGCGCATATGCACGTGTCGGCCAGCGCCGACAGCTCCGAGAGTGTCTCCTCGCAGGTCGCCGCGTGCGTCAGGTTGCGCCACGCAATGCGCACCAGTTCGCGATGCCGAAACAACCGCAGCGTCTTTTCGAACGGCGCATCGCCCGCCGGCGCGCCGTCCAGCTCGCGGGACAGCGAATCGCGCAGTTCATGTGCGGCGAGCGGCCGCTGCAGCCGGCCGTCCGCAACCAGTTCGGCGAGCAAATCCGGATAGCGCTCCAGCGTATCGCCGACGTACTGACTGCACGCGACGACCCGGATGCATGCGTCCGCGAGCGCGGCATCGGACTCTACGACTTGTCGCAGCGCGGGTTTGTCTGCGCAACGATCCAGCCAGTTTTGCACGCCGTCCCGCAATACGTCGGGCAACGAAACAAGGTCAGGTTTAGCGGCGGCCATCGACAGAACGTTTTACTGCTATCGTAAACACAAATAAATCAGATCTTTGCCGGACTCTTCTCTGAAAACAAATCAAACGATTCTTCGGCGCTGAAAAACCGGAACTCTGGGCCCGAATTCGCGCGCCCGGGCGCGCTTGACAGCGCTGAGGCATTACGCCAATTTTGCGTAAACAATAATTAGAAACATGCCCCGTTTCACATAATAAAAAACCATAACAGGGATATCACGATGCGCCCTCGTGTCCTTTGTCCGAAAGCTTACATGAATGTGTCGGAGTCCCGGATCGAACACGTCCGCTGGTCCGGCGATGATGACGAACGCAGCTTCCTCGAGCGACTGTTCGAGAAGAAGTCGACGTACCGGAGCTGGGAGTCGTCCCACTTCGGCCTGATGAAGACCGTGGCATCCGGTAACACGCCGCGGGGACATATCTACGGGCTGCGCAAGGCGCGACTGGCGCTGATCCAGCGCCAGGCTCTGTTTTGCCTGATGCGCGACGAGTACCTCAGTATTCATGACCGCCAGGTGCTGATGTCGGCGTTTCATTCCGGCACCGACTATTCCAAGGCGATCGTACTGGAGCACGCGCGCTTCCTCCGCTCCCAATCCAGCCTGCTTTGCACCGAGTATCTTGGCGAGACGCTGATGGATGACGGCCGGTTCAATACGGAAATTGAACGCTACACCGAAGATTACGCCGAATTCTTTTCGCTCTACTGCCATTGGATCCTGGCCCAGGATCGCGGGCAGGAATATGCGCTGCAGCCCGTGATCTGGGAAATGAAATACAAGCTGGCGCAAGCGCGCAATGAGCTCATGCGCATGCCGATCGCGGCCGACCGCCGCCGCTCGCGACGCTACATGTAACCTCGTGACAAGAAAAAAGCCCCGCCGTTGCCGGCGGGGCTTTTGTTCTGGAGTCTGACTCCGAAACGGCGCGATGCGTTACATCATGCCGCCCATTCCGCCCATTCCACCCATGTCGGGCATCGGCGGAGCCCCGACGTCGTCCTTCGGCGCTTCGGTGACCATCGCCTCGGTCGTCAGCAGCAGACCGGACACGGAGGTCGCATTCTGCAGCGCCGCTCGCGTGACTTTGGTCGGATCGATGATGCCGAGCTCGATCAGGTTGCCGTACTCGCCGGTCGCGGCATCGTAACCGAAATCACCTTTGCCCTCGGCGACCTTGTTCAGGACCACCGACGAGTCTTCCCCGGCATTCGCCACGATCTGCCGCAGCGGCTCTTCGAGCGCGCGGCGCAGAATGTGAATGCCGACGTTCTGATCGTCGTTGCTACCTTCGATCTTCTTCAGGGACGAGATGGCGCGAATGAGCGCAACGCCGCCACCCGGGACGACGCCTTCCTCGACAGCCGCGCGGGTAGAGTGCAGCGCGTCTTCGACGCGTGCCTTTTTCTCTTTCCTCTCGATCTCGGTCGCTGCGCCCACCTTGATGACGGCGACGCCGCCGGACAGCTTGGCGACGCGTTCCTGCAGCTTCTCGCGATCGTAGTCGGACGAAGACTCGTCGACCTCTTTCTGGATCTGCTCGACGCGTGCCTTGATGTCGGCCGCAGTGCCGGCGCCATCAATAACAGTCGAGTTCTCCTTCGTGATCTGGATCTTCTTCGCGTTACCGAGATCGTCGAGCGTAGCCTTCTCGAGGCTCAATCCGACTTCCTCGGCGATGACCTGGCCGCCGGTCAGGATAGCGATATCCTGCAGCATGGCCTTGCGCCGATCGCCGAAGCCAGGCGCCTTGACGGCCGCAACCTTGACGATGCCGCGGATGTTATTGACAACCAGCGTGGCCAGAGCCTCGCCTTCGACGTCTTCCGCGATGATCAGCAGCGGCTTGCCGGATTTGGCGACGCCTTCGAGCAGCGGCAGCAGGTCCCGAATATTCGAGATCTTCTTGTCGTACAGCAGCACGTAGGGGTCGTCGAGCTCGACGCTCTGAGTGTCGGCCGAATTGATGAAGTACGGCGACAGGTACCCACGATCGAACTGCATGCCTTCAACGACGTCCAGCTCGTTCTCGAGACCCGAGCCTTCCTCGACCGTGATCACGCCTTCCTTGCCGACCTTGCCCATCGCGTCGGCGATGATCTCGCCGACATGCTCGTCGGAGTTCGCAGAGATCGTGCCCACTTGCGCGATCGCCTTGTCGTCCGTACACGGCTTCGACAGTTTGCCGAGCTCTGCGACGATGGCCGCGGCGGCTTTGTCGATACCGCGCTTCAGGTCCATCGGGTTCATACCGGCGGCGACGGACTTCAGTCCCTCGCGCAGCACAGCCTGCGCCAATACCGTTGCCGTCGTCGTGCCGTCACCGGCGATATCGGACGTGTGCGACGCGACTTCCTTGACCATCTGCGCGCCCATGTTCTCGAACTTGTCTTCGAGTTCGATTTCCTTCGCGACGGATACCCCGTCCTTCGTGACGGTCGGGGCGCCGAAGCTCTTGTCGAGAATCACGTTGCGGCCCTTGGGACCCAGCGTGACCTTGACGGCATTCGCCAGCACGTTGACGCCGGCGAACATGCGCTGACGCGCCTCGTCGCTGAATTTGACTTCTTTCGCAGCCATTTGCCTGCTCTCCTGTAATTTCTGGTTCGTTAGCCTGAATTTCTAGCTTTCGATGACAGCCATAACCTCGTCTTCTTTCATGACGAGTAGCTCTTCACCGTCAACCTTGACTTCGGTGCCGCTGTATTTGCCGAACAGCACCTTGTCACCCGCCTTAAGATCCAGCGAGCGAATCTCGCCCGATTCCAGATGCTTGCCGTTGCCGACGGCGATGACTTCGCCCTTGATCGGCTTTTCGGTGGCGCTGTCGGGGATCACGATGCCGCCCGGGGACGTGCGTTCTTCTTCCATCCGGCGGATGATGACTCGATCATGAAGCGGTCGAATCTTCATGGTAAAAACCTCCTGAGTTGAATTCTGTAGCCCTGATCAGGACGAGATTGTTGTTAGCACTCGCCCCGAAGGAGTGCCAATCATAGCGGCGAAATTGCCGATTTCAAGGGGCAGGCGATGCGGAAGGCTATCGGCCGGCCGATCGAGCTGACAATCCGGACAGAAGATCAGGCCGACTTTTTGCTGCATTGCGGTAGCCGGTATCGCGCGGCCCTCCCATAATGAGCGGCATGCCCATGACAGAACCCGCGGCCGGGGCTATTCTTGCCCGCATCTCGCGGCCGCAAGCCCCGGGAACCTGTTGTCGAAGACCGTGTCGGAAATTGAAATGAACAGCGAATACCTGGTCGTGCTGTGTACGTGCCCGACCGCGGGCGACGCGGACGCGGTCGCGACCGCGCTGCTCGAGCAGCAGCTGGCCGCATGCGTCAACCGCGTGCCCGGCGTCCACTCGATGTACCGCTGGGAAGGCAAGGTCGAACAGGACGACGAAGTGATGCTGGTCATCAAGACCGCGAGGCGTCATTTCGAGCGGCTCGAGGCCGCGGTGCGCACGCTGCACCCGCATGAGGTGCCGGAAATTATCGGGTTGCCCGTTGTCGTCGGTTCGCGCGGGTACCTCGACTGGATCGGAGAATCGGTAAGTTGATCAAGCGAGTTCTAGTTGCCACAGCCCTGATCCTCGTTGCCGCGAACGCAGTGGCGAAGCAGGACATCCTGCGGCCGGAGCAGGCGTTTCGCTACGACGTGCGCGCGGACGCCGACGAAGTCATCGTGCAATGGGACATTGAGCCCGAACATTACCTGTACAAAGAGCGCATGAGTTACGCGAGCCGCAGCGCGAATGTCACGCTCGGCGATGCGGTCCTGCCCGCCGGCAAGCCTTACGCCGACGAGTTTTTCGGCGAGATGCACATTTACCGGAATGCGGCCGAGGTGCGTATCCCGATCGTCGACCTGGGCCCGGGCGCGGATCAACTCGAACTGGAAATCCGCTCGCAGGGCTGCGCCGACATCGGGCTCTGCTACCCGCCGCAAACCTGGACGGCGAACGTAGCGCTACCCGCGACCGGCGACTCCGGTGGTGCCGGATCAGGCGCGCTGTCGCGCCTGATGTCGAACGGCATCGACCGCGATGAACCGCTGCCGCCCGAGCAGGCATTCCGCCCGCTCGTCGAGATCGTCGACCCGTTTAACCTGCGCGTCGAGTGGCAGATCGAGAACGGTTACTACCTGTACCGCGACAGTCTCGCGGTGCGGACCGACGGCGATTCGGTCGCCGCCGGCGCGCCGATCATGCCCGCCGGCACAACGACCTGGGACGAACACTTCGGCGAGACGCAGGTGTTCTACGACACGGTCACGATGGACGTGCCACTTTCGCGCTCGTCGCCGGCCGCGGCAACGGTGCCGTTGACGCTCGAATACCAGGGCTGCAAGACCGACAGCATTTGCTATCCGCCGGAGACCGTGTCTCTGACCGTTGACCTGCCGGCCGCGAGCGCCAGCGACGAACCGCGCGCGCTCGCGCCTGACGGCGGGGCGAACGGCGGCGAGATCGTATCCGAGCAGGACCGGCTGTCGAACCTGATCCTCAACGGCAACCTGCTCGCGGTGCTCGCGACGTTCGCCGGACTCGGGCTGCTGCTCGCCTTCACGCCCTGCGTACTGCCGATGGTGCCGATCCTGTCGGGCATCATCGCCGGCCAGGGGAAGGACGTCACGACCGGCAAGGCATTTGCGCTGTCGCTGACCTACGTACTCGGCATGGCGCTGACCTACACCGCAGCCGGTGCCGCTTTCGGCGCGATGGGCGGACAGATTCAGGCGGCGCTGCAGAAGCCCTGGATCATCGTTGGTGTCGCCGGTTTGTTCGTCGCCCTCGCGATGTCGATGTTCGGCTTTTATGAAATGCAGGTGCCGGCCGCGCTGCAGACGCGCCTGTCGATGATCAGCAACCGGCAGAAAGCCGGCACTTACGTCGGCACCGCAATCATGGGCGTGCTGTCCGCGTTGATCGTGACAACCTGCGTCGCGCCGCCGCTGGTCGCGTCGATGACGGTCATCGCGCAGGCAGGGGACGTGACGCGAGGCGCGCTGTCGCTGTTCGCGATGAGCCTCGGCATGGGCCTGCCACTGCTCGTCATAGGCACGTCGGCCGGTCGGTTGCTGCCCAAAGCCGGCGGGTGGATGGACAAGGTCAAGGGCGCGTTCGGTTTCATGATGCTCGGTCTCGCGATCTGGATGCTCGAGCGCATCCTGCCGGGCTCCGTCACGATGGTGATGTGGGCGGTACTCGTGTTCATGGCCGGCGTGTTCCTTGGCGCCTTCGACTCGCTTGGCGAGACCGCGACGCCGACGCGCAGATTCGGCAAGGGCGCCGGGTTGCTCGCGTCGATCTATGGCGCGGCACTGCTGATCGGCGCGCTGAACGGCCAGCAGAATCCGCTGCAGCCGCTGCGCTTCGGCGGGACCAGCGCGCCGGTGGTCGAACTGCAGTTCGAACGCATCAAGTCGGTCGCCGATCTCGACGCGCGGCTGCAAGCGGCGACGGCGGACGGGCGCAACGTCATGCTCGACTTCTATGCGGACTGGTGCGTGTCGTGCAAAGAGATGGAGCACTACACGTTTACGGATGAGCGCGTTCAGGACCGGCTGCGCGACACGGTGCTGCTGCAGGCCGACGTGACGGCGAACGACGAGCTCGACCAGGCACTGCTCAAGCGATTCGGTATTTTCGGCCCGCCGACAATCATGTTCTTCGACAACGTCGGCCGTGAGCGCACGAACTATCGCGTGGTCGGTTTCATGCCGGCAACGGACTTCTCCGCACACATCGACTCGGCGTTCCGGAGCGATACAGGCGTCCCTGCACGCCTGAGCGAAAACAATTGAGCGTTCGCCTGCTCAGGCTCGTTCGCTACGCATCCATTCTGCTGATCTGCTCGCTCGCCGGCTACTACGCCGGCGTTTTCGTATTCGCGCCGGACAACACGGTAACGATCACGCCACAAATGCTGGCGGACGCGAAGACGACCGTGGCAACGCCGGAAAACGACGCTGCGCCTGACGCACTGCCGCTAACGCTCCCCGATATACAACTCGCGGACCTCGGCGGCGAAATGCGTTCGTTGAGCGAATGGGCGGACGGCCCGTTGGTGATCAATTTCTGGGCGACGTGGTGCGCGCCGTGCCTGCGTGAAATGCCGATGCTCGAAAACGTCTGGCAGGAGCGTCAGGGCGATTCGCTGACAATCGTCGGCATTGCCGTCGACCGGATCGACGCGGTCACGCCGTACGTCGAAAAAACCGGCGTCACGTACCCGATCCTCGTCGGCGGGTCCGATGCGATGGAGGCGGCCGAGGCGTTCGGCCCCGATTTCGCGGGCCTGCCGTACACGGTTTTCGTGGCCGGCGGTGGCAAGGTGATCGGCGTTTTTTCCGGCGAGCTGGAACGGGATCGGCTGGAGGCCATGCTCGAGATCGTCGCCGACGCGACTGACGGTCGCATACCTATCGATGCCGCCCGTGCCCGACTGCGCGAGGACGCGACCTGAGCGAAACCTTTTGTCGCGAAAGTGCTGGCAATTGCGATGAAAATGTATAAACTTGCGCCCATCTACGCGCGAGCGACCCGATCTCGATGGCCAACATCCTGCTGCTCAACGGTCCGAACCTGAACCTGCTCGGCACCCGGGAACCCGGGGTCTACGGCAGCACGACGCTCGGGGAAATCGAGCAGCGCCTGGCGGCAGCGGCGCAGCAGCTTGGCCACTCTCTGAACGCGGCGCAGAGCAATGCCGAGGCCGAGCTCGTCGACCTGATCCAGAAAGCATCCGGCAATACGGATTTCATCATTTTCAATCCGGGCGCTTTCACGCACACCAGCGTCGCATTGCGTGACGCGCTGCTGGCGGTGGCGATTCCGTTCATAGAAATCCACATCAGCAACGTGCACGCGCGCGAAGAATTTCGCCAGCGATCGTTTTTCTCGGACATCGCGGTCGGCACGATAATCGGCCTCGGTCCGCACGGCTACGAACTTGCGCTGCTGTCGGCCGACGAGCAACTGAAAAACGGCACCAACTGAATTCTATCGGGGAACGGCTAATGGACATTCGCAAGGTCAAGAAATTAATTGAACTGCTCGAATCGTCGGGGATCGCAGAACTCGAGATTACCGAGGGCGAGGAATCGGTCCGTATCAGTCGCTTGCCGTCGCCCGCGCCGGTCGCATACGCGGCGGCGCCGGCTGTCCCGGTTCCCGCCGCGGCCGCACCCCCGGCCGCAGCTCCGGTTCCGGCAGCTGCCCCAGCGCCAACCGCGGCGCCGAACGTTGCGGACGGGCCGGAGGGAACGCGCATCGAAGCGCCGATGGTCGGCACGTTCTATTCGGCGTCGTCGCCCGACGCGGAACCCTTCGTCAAGGTGGGCGACGAGGTCAACGCAGGCGACACGCTGTGCATTATCGAAGCGATGAAAATGATGAACCAGATCGAGGCCGAGGTATCGGGTCGCATTGCGGCTATCCAGGTGCAGAACGGCGAGCCGGTCGAGTTCGGCCAGGTCCTGTTTGTGATTAATTGATGATCGACAAAATCGTTATCGCGAATCGCGGCGAGATCGCGCTGCGCATCCAGCGAGCCTGTCGCGAGCTGGGCATCAAGACCGTCGCGGTGCACTCGACGGCCGACAGCAGCCAGAAACACGTGCTGCTCGCCGACGAGACGGTATGTATCGGACCGCCGGCGTCGGCTGACAGTTACCTGAACATGCCGGCGATCATCAGCGCGGCAGAGGTCACGGACGCCGGCGCCATCCATCCCGGCTACGGCTTTTTGTCCGAGAACGCCGACTTCGCGGAACGCGTGCAGGACAGCGGCTTTATTTTCATCGGCCCACCGCCGCACGTGATCCGCACGATGGGCGACAAGGTCGAGGCCATCAAAGCGATGAAGTCGGCGGGCGTGCCTTGCGTGCCCGGTTCCGACGGCCCGCTCGGTGACGAGCCGGACGAGAACCTGCGACTCGCCCGCGAAATTGGTTACCCGATCATCATCAAGGCGGCGGCCGGCGGCGGCGGCCGCGGCATGCGCGTCGTGCACACGGAGGCGTCGCTGACGGGCGCTATTACCGTCACACGCGCGGAAGCGCTCGCGGCGTTCGGGGATGACACCGTATACATGGAGAAATTCCTCGACAACCCTCGGCATATCGAGTTCCAGGTCCTCGCGGACCGGCACGGCAACGTCGTGCATCTGTTCGAGCGCGACTGCTCCATGCAGCGTCGACACCAGAAAGTCATCGAGGAGGCGCCGGCACCCGGTATCACGCCGGAACAGCGCGCGAGCCTCGGTGCGCGCTGCGTCAAGGCGTGCGAGGACATCGGTTACCAGAATGCCGGCACGTTCGAGTTCCTCTTCCAGGACGGCGAGTTTTACTTCATCGAAATGAACACGCGCCTGCAGGTCGAGCACCCGGTCACGGAACTGATCACCGGCATCGACCTGGTCAAACAACAGCTGCTGGTCGCCGCCGGCAAGCGCCTCGGTTTCGACCAGGACGAGATCACGCTGCGCGGCCACGCGATCGAGTGCCGCATCAACGCAGAGGACGCGAAAACTTTTACTCCGTCTCCCGGCCGCGTCGAGCTGTGGCATCCGCCCGGCGGACCGGGAATTCGGGTCGACAGTCATTTATATAGCGGCTATATGGTTCCGCCATACTACGACTCGATGATCGGCAAGCTGATTGCGTACGGCGATACGCGCGAGTCCGCGATTGCGCGAATGACCATTGCGCTGTCCGAGATGGTCGTGGACGGAATCAATACCAACATTCCGCTGCACCTCGAAATCTGCCAGCACGGCGCGTTTCGCGCGGGCGGCACGAACATCCATTATCTTGAGAAACGCCTCGGCCTCTAGGCAGCCCGGAACGCACATGAGCTGGCTGAAAGCCCGGATCGATGTCGATGCTGCGCTCGTCGAATCGCTCGAAACCGTGCTGCTCGCGTTCGGCGCGGTCGCGATCGAGCTCGCCGATGCCGCCGATCAGCAGATTCTCGAACCACCGCCGGGCGCAACGCCGCTATGGGATCGAGTGCGGGTGGCAGCGCTGTTCGAGTCGACGACCAGCGAGACCGATATTCGCCTGGCGATTGCGACCGTCGTGGAACCCGGCGCGCTGACGCCGATCCGGTTCGATATCGTCGAGCAGGAGGACTGGGTCGGGAAGCTCCGGGATGAACTCGAACCGCTGTGCTTCGGCGACAACTTATGGATTTGCCCGCCCGGCAAGACCTGCCCGGACCCGGACGGCATCGTGATCGCGATGGAACCGGGGCTGGCGTTCGGCACGGGCACGCATCCGTCGACGTCGCTATGCCTCGACTGGCTCGCCCGCAACCCGCCGACGGGACATGCTGTGCTCGACTTCGGCTGCGGCTCCGGCGTTCTGGGCGTCGCGTGCCTCGCGCTCGGCGCGGCAGCGGTCACCGCAGTCGACATCGATGAGCAGGCACTGACCGCAACGCGCGATAACGCCGCGCGCAACGGCGTCGGCGACCGCATGACTGTCACCGCGCCGAACGCGCTTGCCGGGACCGACACCTTCGATGTCGTCGTCGCCAATATCCTCAGTGGCACGCTGATTGAACTCGAACCGACCCTCCGCCGGCACTGCAGCACTGGCACCGCCCTTGCACTGAGCGGTATCCTGACGGAACAGGCTGCTGCCGTCGCGGACGGCTATCGCCACTGGGCGTCGCTCGCCGCGGTGACGAAACGCGACGGCTGGGCTTTGCTGACCGGAACCACGAACTAGACCTCCATGTACACGCGCTGCCCTCAATGCTCAACGATTTTCCGTGTCACCGCGGAACAGCTGCGTGCCGCGTTGGGTAAGGTGAGTTGCGGTTCATGCTCCACGACGTTTAACGCGCTGATGGCCCTGAGCGAGGACCTGCCGCAATTGCCGGCCGCCGTCGTGCTGGAATCCGCGGAATCATCGAACGACGACGATCATGGTGTCGACGACGAGCCGGAATCGGTGGCCGACCATGGCGACGACGATGGCGACAACGATGACTTCGTCGACACGATGGTCGATGAAGCAGCGGACGCAGCGTTTGTTCCTCGCTACGACGACAACACCGGCATCGAGGAGGTACTCGACGAAGACGCATTCGCTGCTGCCGCAGCACTTGAGCCGGTGTCTGAACTTGAACCCGAACCTGAACCCGAGCCGAAGCCCGAGCCCGAGCCTGAATCCGACGCTGAGCCCGAACCTGAACCCGACTCCGAACCCGACTCTGACTCTGAGCCTGAACCCGACTCCGAAACCGAACCCGACTCTGACTCTGACTCTGACTCTGAGCCCGAGCCTGAGCCCGAACTCGACTCTGACTCTGAGCCCGAGCCTGACGCCGAGCCCGAAATTGAGGCTGAATCCGACCCCGTCAACGCAGCGGGCGTCTGGGCGGACATCCTTGCGGACGTCGACGAAGACCGGACCGACAGCGTCGCCGCGGAGGACAGCCAGCAGCACCCACCCGAGGCCGGGGACGCGAAACCAAGCGCCGAAGAACCGGCCTATGATGACGACACCGGCATCGAGGAAGTGCTGGACGAAAGCGATTTCGCCGAGGAACCGTCGACTATCGTTAGCGAAGACGACGAACTGGAGTTCAACGCACCGGAGCAGACCTGGTCCGAGATTTTCGTGCCGCCGGACGAACGGCAGACGCCGTTCGTGCCGCCGACGATGCCGACCGATGGCCCATTGTCGACGCCGGGGATGACGGAATCGACGACGGAAGCCGAACTCGACTTCTCACCGCTATCCGCACTCGAGTCGGAGACCGCCGACCCGGAAGAATGGGCGGGCTTCCTGACAGACCTGGAGGACGGCAGCGATTCGATGTCGGCGCCGGCAACCGCGTCTCAGGTCGAAGACGACGCCTTCACGGACGACGCAGCGCAACCGGTCATCGTGCTGGGCGCCAACGAAGAAGATCACGGCGATTTCGGTGCCGTGGCGCCGCCGGAGGTCGCGGCCTTACCGGAGTACATTCAGTTCGAGGACACCGGGGCGATAGCCCGCGACGATGCGTCTCCTTCCGACCCGCTGATCGACTACGAGCCCGAGTTCGTGCCGCCATGGGACACGGAATCGACGGACGACGAGCACGCAACGATTCAACGCATGCTGCCGGCAAAGCGCAACATCGGCATCGCGGCAGCGCTGATTGTCGCGCTCGGTGTGCAACTCATTCACTTCAATCGTGACGCGCTGGCGGCACACCCAAATTGGGGTAGTCGCGTGCGCGCCGCGTACACTTTTCTCGGTCAGGATCTTTATCCCGCCTGGAACCTCGACGCATATCGCATCAGCGGTTCGGAAGCCGTCGCCGGCCGCAGCGCGCCGATGGCCCTGGACGTAATCGCCAACGTCGTCGTCACCGGCGAGCGGGCGGTCGGGTTGCCGCTGATCCGGGTCGCGTTGCGCGACCGCTGGTCGAACCCGGTGGCGAGCCGCGTGTTCGTCGCGCAGGAATACCTGCGCGACTTCGCCGAGTGGCCGGCGATGCTGTCGCCCGGCACGTCACTGCCGGTTGAGATCAGCGTCGCGGATCCGGGCGCTGACGCGCACGGCTACGTCGTCGACGTCTGCCTGCCGCGACGCGCCAGCGGGCTGCAATGCCAGCTGGAGAAGGACCCGTTCCAGCAGTGATGGCGACGACGACAACTCGCAGCAGTGCGGCAACGCCGATAATGATCGGTCCGCATCAAATTGACGGCCGCGTTGTACTCGCGCCGATGGCCGGTATCTCGGATGCGCCGTTCCGCCGCCTCTGCGTTGACCACGGCGCGGCGTTTGCGGCGACCGAAATGACGCTCGCGAACCACGGCGTGCGCGCGACTGCGAAAACCGGCAGCCGCCTGGACTTCAGCGGCACGCGGGGCTTGCGTATCGTGCAAATCGCCGGCGGGGACGAGCATCTGCTGGCGACCGCGGCCCGCGAGGCGGTCGATCTGGGCGCGGAAATCGTCGACATCAACATGGGTTGTCCGGCAAAAAAAGTGTGCCGCAAACTCGCAGGCTCCGCGCTGATGAAAGACGAAGATCTGGTCGCGAGAATCCTCGACGCGGTTATCAACGCGGCTGACGTACCGGTTACGCTAAAAATCCGCACGGGCTGGGATACGACGCGCAGAAATGGCGTGCGAATCGCGCGCCTCGCTGAACGATCAGGCATCGCCGCAATTGCAGTTCACGGCAGAACAAGGGCTTGCGGATACAAAGGAGAAGCGGAGTACGAAACCATTCGTAACGTAAAAAGAGCCGTCAACATTCCGGTATTCGCTAACGGCGACATAGACACGCCGCAGAAAGCGTTTAGCGTTTTGCAAACAACCGGCGCGGACGGAATCATGATCGGGCGCGGAGCGCAAGGTCAACCATGGTTGTTTGATCAGGTCGCAAAATTCGTAACGAGAAATGTTCACGTACCGGTTCCCTCTATCGATACACTACGTGATATTATCCTCGCTCACTTGGACACGATATACCGATTCTACGGGGAGCGAATTGGTGTCCGGGTGGCGAAAAAGCATTTGACCTGGTACTGCAAAAGTCTGGTGAACTCCGAAGCGCTTCGCTTTCAGTTTGTTCGCGCCGAATCTTCCAGCCGGCAAATGCAATTAACAACAAATTTTTTCGATCGCGGCCTCTGACAATCAGAAGCTACGCCGCGATTGGAATTCGGGTCGCGGAGAGTTCTGTCGGTGGTCACTTCGAAAAAGCACAAGCAGCTAAGAAAGAAGACGAAGGGGAAAAGAAGGAAGGCGCAACTCACGAACGTGCGCAATCGCCCGTTACGTGATCTGACCTCCGAGGCGCTGAATCGCTACTTCAAAGATCTGAATGGCCATAGCCCCGGCGATCTCTACGGGCTGGTGCTCAGCGAGGTCGAGGCACCGCTGTTCGAAACCGTGATGGAACACACCCAAGGCAACCAGAGTCGCGCTGCCGAGATTCTCGGCATCAATCGGGCGACGCTGCGCAAGAAGCTCAAGAACTACTACTTGCTGGACTGAACGAGCGCGGCGGCGCTCGACGAGATTTCATGTCTGCTTACACCAGGGCCCTGATCAGCGTCTCCGACAAGACCGGCGTCGCCGAACTCGCCAGGTCTCTGACCCGGCTCGATATTCAGATACTTTCCACCGGCGGGACCGCAACCGCGCTGCGCGAGGCCGGCATCGACGTGACCAACGTCGCCGACGTAACGGGTTTTCCGGAAATCATGGACGGCCGCGTGAAGACGCTGCACCCGAAGATTCACGGTGGGCTACTCGCGCGGCGAGGCGTCGACGACGACGCGATGGCGGAGCACGGCATCGGGCCGATCGATCTGTTGATCGTCAATCTTTACCCGTTCGAGGCGACAATCGCGCGCGACAACTGCTCGCGCGCCGATGCGATCGAGAACATCGACATTGGCGGGCCGGCGATGCTCCGCGCTGCAGCAAAGAACCATGCGCACGTCGGTGTCGTCGTCGATCCCGGGGACTACGACGCCGTCATCGATGAACTACGGCAGCCGGGAACGACGCTGACCGAGGCGACCCGCCGCCGGCTTGCAACTAAGGCTTTCGGCCACACCGCCGGTTACGACGCGGCCATCTGGACCTACCTGCATGCGGAACGGGACGACGAAGCGCTACCCGCTGCGTACCCGCTGCCGCTGCGCAAGCAAAGCGATCTGCGCTACGGCGAGAACCCGCATCAGCGGGCGGCGCTGTACAGCTTCCCGCAGTCGGATCGCGGCAATGTCGTTGCCGCCCGCCAGCATCAGGGCAAGCCGTTGTCCTACAACAATATTGCCGACGCGGACGCCGCACTCGAGTGCGCGAAGGCGCTGCCGGCCGTCGCGTGTGTCATCGTCAAACATGCAAACCCTTGCGGCGTCGGCATCGCGAACGACGCACTGGCCGCCTACGAAAAAGCGTATCGAACGGATCCGACCTCGGCGTTCGGCGGCATCATCGCGTTGAATGTCGACTGCGACGAAACGCTCGCCGGCACCATCGTCGAGCGCCAGTTCCTCGAAGTCATCGTCGCCCCGGGCTATTCGGCCGCCGCGCTCGCCGCGTTCGCCGCTAAGCCGAACATTCGCGTGCTCGAAACCGCGCCGCTGCGTGCCACCGGGCCGGGTCTGCGTGTGCAGCAGGTCGAGGGCGGCGTTCTGCTGCAGGACAAGGACATCGTGGCGCTCGACGAAAGCTCGCTCGAGGTCGTAACCGAGCGCAAACCGACCCCGCAGGAAATCGCAGACGCCACATTGGCATGGGAGGTCGCGCGCTTCGTTAAATCGAACGCGATCGTCTACTGCCAGGACGGCGCGACGCTCGGCGTCGGCGCCGGTCAGATGAGCCGCGTGATGAGCGCCAAGATCGCCGCGTGGAAGGCCGAGGAGGCAAGCCTGCCGATCGCCGGCGCGGCGATGGCGTCAGACGCGTTTTTCCCGTTCCGCGACGGAATCGACATCGCGGCGGAATACGGCATCGGTGTCGTGATTCAGCCCGGCGGCTCGATGCGCGACAACGAAGTCATCGCGGCCGCGAACGAGCACGGCATGGCGATGTTGTTTACCGGCATGCGGCATTTTCGCCATTGACTGACGCATCGAGGCGCAAGTCATGAACGTACTGGTTATCGGCGGCGGCGGCCGCGAGCACGCGCTGGCGTGGAAGATCGCGCAGTCCGCGCGGGTCGAAGAAGTGATCGTCGCGCCCGGCAACGCCGGCACTGCGCGCGAGCCGGGCGTCCGCAACGTCGACGTCGACGCCGAGGACATCGAGGCACTGCTGCAACTGGCGCAAGCGGAGAACGTCGATCTGACCGTCGTCGGTCCCGAAGCGCCACTGGTCGCCGGCATCGTCGACCGATTCGCGGCCGCAGGGCTGAGATGCTTCGGACCGGACGCGCAAGCCGCGCAGCTCGAAGGCTCGAAAGCGTTCACGAAGGATTTCATGGCGCGGCACGGGATCCCGACCGCCGCCTACGCCGAGTTCACCGAACTCGAGCCCGCCATCGGCTACATCCGCAAGCAGGGTGCGCCGATCGTCGTCAAGGCGGACGGCCTGGCGGCCGGCAAGGGCGTCATCGTCGCGCAGACGATCGGAGAGGCGGAGGCCGCGGTCCGTGACATGTTGCAGGACGATGCGTTCGGCGCGGCCGGCAGGAAAATCGTCATCGAGGAATTTCTGACCGGCGAAGAGGCGAGCTTCATCGCGATCGTCGACGGCGACACGATCCTGCCGCTCGCGACATCGCAGGACCACAAGGCACGCGACGACGGCGACACGGGCCCGAACACCGGCGGCATGGGCGCCTACTCGCCGGCCCCCGTCGTGACGCGCGAGATTCACGACCGGATCATGTCTGAGGTGATGGACAGGACAGTCGCGGGCATGCGCGCGGACGGCATGCCGTACACGGGGTTCCTGTACGCGGGCGTGATGATCGACGAGTCCGGCACGCCGAACGTGCTCGAGTTCAACTGCCGCTTCGGCGATCCGGAAACACAACCGGTGCTGTTCCGGCTGCAATCCGACCTCGTCGAGCTGCTCGAGGCAGCGATCGACCGGCGTCTCGCCGATGCGCGCGTCGAGTGGGATCCGCGCGTGGCGCTCGGCGTCGTGATGGCCGCGGGCGGCTATCCGCTCGCCTACGACAAAGGCGACGTGATCTCGGGATTACCGGAAACGTCGGCCGGAGATACAAAGGTGTTTCACGCCGGCACGAAGCTCGTCGACGGCGACGTCGTGACCAGCGGCGGCCGCGTGCTGTGCGTCGTCGCGCTCGGCGACACAACCGCAGACGCGCAACGCGACGCTTACAAGTTGACCAGGGAAATCGGCTGGCGGGGTGCGTACTTCCGCACCGATATCGGCTACCGCGCGGTCGCGCGCGAGCCTGAACCCGAGAAATAGCGGGGTCTTCGATCGCCGCCCGCTCGGAACCGGCCGCGCAATCCGCGCAGGAATACGCCGGCTGCAAGCAACTCTAGCGCTTCATCGCCTCGAAGAACTTCTCATTGGTCTTCGTGTCCTGCATCTTGCCGAGCAGGAACTCGATCGCGGCGAGCTCGTCCATCGGGTGCAGGACCTTGCGCAGTACCCACATCTTCTGCAGCTCTTCGTCGTTCGTCAGCAACTCCTCGCGGCGCGTGCCGGAGCGGTTGATGTTGATCGCCGGGAACACGCGCTTCTCGGAAATGCGCCGGTCCAGGTGCATCTCCATGTTGCCGGTGCCCTTGAACTCCTCGTAGATCACGTCATCCATCTTGGAGCCGGTGTCGATCAACGCCGTCGCGAGGATCGTCAGGCTGCCTCCTTCCTCGATGTTGCGCGCCGCGCCGAAGAAACGCTTCGGCCGGTGCAGCGCGTTCGCATCGACGCCGCCGGTCAGGACCTTACCCGACGACGGCACGACCGTGTTGTAGGCCCGCGCGAGACGCGTGATCGAATCGAGCAGGATCACGACATCGAGCTTGTGCTCGGCCAGCCGCTTCGCTTTCGCGATGACCATCTCGGCAACCTGCACGTGGCGGCTCGCCGGTTCGTCGAACGTACTGGACACGACTTCGCCGCGCACGGTGCGCTGCATCTCGGTGACTTCCTCGGGTCGCTCATCGATCAGCAACACCATCAGGTAGCACTCCGGATGGTTCGCCGCGATCGACAACGCGATGTTCTGCAAGACCATTGTCTTACCCGCTTTCGGCGGCGACACGATCAGGCCGCGCTGGCCCTTGCCGATCGGCGAGACGAGGTCGATGATGCGCGCTGTCAGATCTTCCGTGCTGCCGTTGCCCTGCTCGAGCTCCAGGCGCTCGTTGGGAAACAGCGGCGTCAGGTTCTCGAAGAGCACCTTGCCCCGCGCATTCTCCGGCGAGTCATGGTTGATCTCCGCGACCTTCAGCAGGGCGAAGTAGCGCTCGCTCTCTTTCGGCGGCCGAATCAGGCCTGAGACCGAGTCACCGGTCCGCAGGTTGAACCGCCGAATCTGGCTCGGCGACACGTAAATATCATCGGGTCCGGCAAGATACGAACCGTCCGCGGAGCGCAGGAAGCCGAAGCCGTCCTGCAGGATTTCGAGCGCGCCGTCACCGACGATGTCCTCGCCGAGCTTGGCGTGCTCTTTGAGCACCGCGAAGATAATGTCCTGCTTCCGAGACCGGGCCATGTTCTCGATGCCCATGGAATCGGCGAGCGCGACCAGGTCTGCGACCGGCTTGTTCTTCAACTCGTTCAGGCTGAGTAGATTTTCGCCCTTCTCGAGTTCCGCCTTGTCGATGACCTCGTCCGCGGTAAACGCGGAATTGTCTTCCTGCTCTTGTCTCCGCCGGCGTCCCTTCTTCTTGTTGGACTGACCGACACCTTTGCCGCGACCTGTGTTTTTGGTGCGACTTCGTGCTGAATTACCCAAGTATCCCCTCACAGCTTTTCATCCAGCAGTTGACCCAACTGCTCTTTTGACAACATGCCCACGTGCTGAGCTTCGACGACACCGCCCTTGAACAGCATCAGCGTGGGTATGCTCCGGACGCCATATTGCATGGCGATGTTCTGATTCTCTTCGACGTCGAGCTTTACGAGGCTCAGACGCCCTTTGTACTCATCGGCAACCTGATCGAGTATCGGCGCGATCACCTTGCACGGCCCGCACCACTCGGCCCAGAAATCTACTAGGACAGGCTGCTCAGCCTTCAATACTTCAGATTCGAAGTTCTCATTCGTAATATTAATAATGCTCATCGCTCTACTTCGTCGTAACAGGTATTCAGGTAAACTATCGAGCCGCTGCTGCAGGCAGGCGGCAGCTTCGAGGCCGGAGTGCGCCGGTGGCTGATCGCGGGTCGGGCCGGAAATGGCGTAATCCAGAAGCGCTAGCGAAGCTTCCTTCGAAAAAAACGAGCAGTGGTCTGGTAATGATTTTGGCGGGCGTGGTAGGTCCCGCAACGACTTTCAACCAATTTGAACCGTTCCCGCGGTAATTTGCAAGTATCTGGCCGACGATTTTCTGTACTATCGCGCAGAGCCGGAACCCCAGTATCAATGACAGACGAGCAGAAAATCCCCTTTACAGACCTCGATTTGCCCGAGCCGCTGCAGGCAGGTGTTCGCGCGGCCGGTTTCGAATTCTGCACGCCGATACAGGCGCGAACGCTGCCGCGGGCCCTCGAGGGCAAGGACGTGGCGGGGCAGGCACAGACCGGCACGGGCAAGACCGCCGCGTTCCTGCTGGCAACGTTCAACCGGTTACTAAAGCAGCCGCTGGAGCGCCAGGGCAAGACGTCAAGCCCGCGCGCACTGATGATCGCGCCAACGCGCGAACTCGCGATCCAGATCCACGCGGACGCAAAGGTTCTCGGCCAGGCAACCGACTTCAATATGCAGGTCGTCTTCGGCGGCGCCGATTATGACAAACAGCGAAACCTGCTGGCAGACGGCGTCGATGTCCTTATCGGCACGCCGGGCCGACTCATCGATTACTACAAGCAGGGTGTCTATAACCTGAAATCCATTCAGGTCATCGTGCTCGACGAAGCGGATCGCATGTTCGATCTCGGCTTCATCAAGGACATTCGCTACATCCTGAGACGCCTGCCGCCGCCGGATCAGCGTCTCAACCTGATGTTCTCCGCAACGCTCAATCAGCGCGTGCTCGAACTCGCATATGAGCATATGAACGAACCGGAGGCGGTGCAGATCGAGCCGGACAAAGTCACCGCGGACCTCGTCACACAGACCGTTTACTACCCGAGCAACGAGCAGAAAGCACCGCTGCTGCTGGGCCTGCTGCGCAGCATGGAAGCAGTGCGCACGATGGTATTCGTCAACACGAAACGCGAGGCGGAGTACCTGTCGCGCATGATGCAGCACAACGGCTTGAACGCGCGGGCGATATCCGGAGACGTGCCGCAGAACAAGCGCATCAGGATGCTGCGCGAGTTTCAGTCGGGCGACTTGCCGGTCCTGATCGCGACGGACGTCGCGTCGCGCGGCCTGCACGTGCCGGACGTCAGCCATGTAATTAACTACGACCTGCCGCAGGATGCTGAAGACTACGTGCATCGAATCGGGCGCACGGCGCGCGCCGGCGCGACCGGCGACGCGATCAGTTTCGCGTGCGAGACCTATGCCTTCACGCTGCCCGAAATCGAGAAGTTTATCGGCCACCAGATACCGATGGGCGACGCCGATCCGGCCGCGATGCCGCCGATCGACAGACCTCCGCCGCGCCCGCGGCGCAGCAGCGATTCCCGCCGTGGCGGCGGCGGTCGAAGTGGTGGTGGCGGCAGAAGCGGCGGCAGCAGAAGCGGCGGCAGCAGCGGCGGCGGCAGCAGCAGCGGCGGCGGCAGCAGCAGCAAGCCCGGCTCGTCGCAGCGGGCGGAATCGAGTGCCACAGAAAAACCGGCGGACGGCGCGAAGAAGAAACGGCGCCGGCGACGGCGCCGCAAGAAGAACGGCGGCGAAGGCTCGGACGCTTAAGTACAAACGTCGGGTACCGAAATGCAGACCGATATCGCCCACCTGACCGAAGCCGTCGTCGCAATCGCGCGCCGCGCCGGCCAGGCCATCCTGCATATCTACGAGTCGGACTTCGACGTTGAAACGAAGGCTGACAACTCACCACTGACGGCCGCGGATCGCGCCTCACACCAGCTTATCGTGCGCGAGCTCACGGAGCTCACGCCCGACATTCCGATCTGGTCCGAGGAGTCGGCGACAATTTCCTTCAACAGCCGGTCGCTATGGTCCGAGTTCTGGCTGGTCGACCCGCTCGACGGGACGAAAGAGTTCATCAAACGCAACGGCGAATTTACGGTGAATATCGCGCTGGTGCGCAACAACAATCCGGTCCTCGGTGTCGTGCACGTGCCGGTGCACGACCGCGACTATTATGGCTACGCCGGGGGCGGGTCATTTCTCGCCGCGCGCGACGGCCGGCCGGATCCGATCACTGTCAGAAAGCCCGCGGCGTCACCGCGGCGAATCGTCGGCAGCCGCTCGCACCGGGGCAGTTCGCTGGAAGACTATCTCCGACAGGTCGGCGAGCATGTGATGGTGCCGATGGGCAGCTCCCTGAAGATCTGTCTCGTCGCAGCAGGGGATGCGGACGTGTACCCGCGGCTCGGCCCGACGTCGGAATGGGATACCGCGGCCGCGCAGGCCGTCGTCGAAAACGCTGGTGGCCAGGTCGTCAGCCTTGACGGCAAGCGTCTTAAGTACAACACCAAGGCCAGCCCACTGAATCCGTATTTCATTGTTTTCGGTGATGAAACCGTTGACTGGGTTGGGTTTGCGGCCGATTCCGCAGAGGGTGAACAGTCGGACCAAGGCTAGCGGGTCTGCCGCCGCCGCGGTGATGCTGCTACAATGCAACCGTACGCAGCCCCAAACGTCTCGACGACGCCCGGGTTGCCGCGTTGCCCCGGAACGGCCAGTCACGCCGCAGTTCTCTAACCGATTCGGCGACGCATTAACCAGTATCGCGAGGATAATGGACAACGTAGTCAACCACGCCTTCGGCAACCACTCCCAGCTCAAAGAGTTGCGTATGGCCCATCGAGACCTCGATGTCGCCATCAACGAACTTACCCGGATACCTCATGTCGATCAGCTGCGCATCAGGCGGCTGAAAAAAGAGAAATTACGCCTCAAAGACATGATCGTGCGTCTGGAAAGCGGTATCGCAACGGACAGCTGAGCGCATGCCGCCGGTCGTTCCGGCGGCGGGACCTGGTTGCCTGGAAGATCGGACTTGTAGAGTCTTCCGTTGCACACGCGGCGCGCGCCGGCAGCAGCTGGTGGCGTATTCGCTTCAACGCCTCGTCTGTCGGCGATTCTTACATCGCCAGCC
>JBPCXI010000138.1:0-2937 GCA_051008895.1 Gammaproteobacteria bacterium
AAGGTCTTCGATGACGACAACGTCGGGCGGATACTGCATGGCGAACAGTTTATCGATGTCATTCCTTACCGCCTGCGACAGGCGATGGCGGAGAAACACATCACGCGGCTCGTCAAGCCCGAGCACGGCGATCCGACATTCGTCACGATCGACGACACGAAAGACGTCGTGAAGCTCGGCGGCAGAGCGGGCGAGTTCGATCTGGCCAGTGAATTCGACGTCAAACCGGAGCGCGTCGAAGCGTTCGACTCGACGACGGCAATGGCCGTCGCCGTGGGACTCGACGCACTACGCGACGCGGGCATACCGCTTACGATGGCGTACAAGACGACGACAACCGGCAGCAAGCTGCCGGACCGCTGGCGGCTGCCGGACGCATTGCGCGACGAGACCGGCATCATTTTCGCGTCGGCGTTCCCGGGTATGGATGCGTTCAGCGAGCAGGCCGCCGATTACTACACCGAACGCGGCCATCGAGAACAGCTCGACAGTCTCGAAAGCCTCAGGGACTGGTTCAGCCATCATGGTAATGGCAGTGGCGCCGGTGTCGATGAGATCGACCGGCGCATCGATGAAGTCAAGAATCTCGTCGGCAAAACCGAGTTTCATTTCGATCGCAAATTCCTGTTCCGAGTGCTGTCCATGGGTCACTCGCAGTTCGCTGAAGAGATCGGGGCGCGTGGACCGAACACGCAGATCAACGGCGCCTGCGCCAGTACGACGCAAGCGATGTCTCTGGCCGAAGACTGGATCCGCCAGGGACGCTGCAAACGCGTCATCATCGTTTCTGCCGACAATGTGACGTCAGACAACCTGATGGAGTGGATTGGAGCCGGCTTCCTTGCGTCCGGCGCTGCGGCAACGGATGAAAATCCGCAGGATGCAGCAACGCCGTTCGATCGCCGCCGACATGGCATGATCGCCGGGATGGGCGCAGCAGCTCTCGTTGTCGAGAGCGAGGCCGCCACACGCAGTCGCGGCCTGCAGCCGATTGCCGAACTGCTCGGTTCGGTTTCGGCCAATAGTGCCTTTCACGGTACGCGGCTCGACATCAATCACATCTCTGGCGTGATGGAAGATCTGATGACAAAAGCGGAGCAGAAGCACGGCATCTCCCGCGACCAGTTGGCACCGCAGACAATGTTCATGTCGCACGAGACCTACACGCCAGCGCGCGGCGGCAGCGCGTCGGCGGAGATCCACGCACTGCGGTCCGTTTTCGGCGACAAGGCCGATCAGGTCGTGATTGCCAACACCAAGGGTTTTACCGGTCACGCCATGGGTGCCGGAGTTGAAGACGTGGTCGCCATCAAGGCGCTCGAGACCGGCATCGTCCCGCCAGTGCCGAATTACAAGGAAGTCGATCCCGAACTCGGCGAGCTCAATATCTCCACGGGTGGTGGCTATCCGGTGCAATACGCGCTGCGTCTCGGCGCCGGCTTCGGCTCGCAACTGGCAATGACACTGACGCGCTGGATGCCGCCGCCGGATGGTCAACGGCGCAACCCGGACCAGCTCGGTTTCGACTATCGCATCGCCGATCGCGAGCGGTGGCAGGCCTGGCTTGCCCGGATCAGCGGTTACGAACATGGCGAGGTCGAAGTGGTATCGCGGCGTCTGCGCATCAGGGACCAGGGCCTGCCAACGCGCGCAACGGCTCAGCCGGTTCCAGCAGCACAGCCGATCCCGGAGCCAGCTGACGTCCCAACGCCAACCGATAATGTCGAAGATATCGTTGTCCGGATCGTGGCGGAGAAGACCGACTATCCGCCGGACATGCTTGCGCTGGATCTTGACCTCGAGGCGGACCTCGGTGTCGACACGGTCAAGCAGGCCGAAGTGTTTGCGGCGATACGCGGCCACTACGACATCCCGCGAGACGAAAACCTCAAGCTCAGCGAATTCCCGACACTCGCGCACGTTGTCGGTTTCGTTCGCGAACGGCGGCCCGATCAACCCGAGGTCGCAGCGGCACCGAGCGAAGCAGCGGTTGCACCGGAATCGGCCGCGGTGCCGAGCACTGCCGTCGCTACACCAACCGACGGCGTCGAAGAAATCGTCGTGCGGATCGTTGCGGCGAGAACCGACTATCCACCCGACATGCTCGACCTCGACTTGGATCTCGAGGCCGACCTCGGTGTCGACACGGTCAAGCAGGCCGAAGTGTTCGCGGCGATACGCGGCCACTACGACATCCCGCGGGATGAAAACCTCAAGCTCAGCGAGTTTCCAACGCTCGCGCACGTCGTTGGTTTCGTCCGCGAACGGCGGCCCGATCAACCCGAGGTCGCAGCGCTACCGCGCGAAGCAACGGTTGCAACAGAACCGGCGCCGGCCGAACAGGCCGGCGATGGCGTTGACGACGGGGCCATACGCCAGCGCGTACTCGCCATCGTCGGCGAAATGACCGGTTATCCGGAAGACATGCTGGACATGGAGCTTGACCTCGAGGCCGACCTCGGTGTCGACACGGTAAAACAGGCGGAGATATTTGCCGCCATGCGTGAGGCATACGACATTCCGCGAGATCCCGATTTGCAGCTCAAGGACTTTCCGACGCTGAATCACGCCGTTCAGTTCGTCAAAGACCGCCTGCCGGCAGACGCAGCGACGCCCGCCAGAGAGCAGGCCCAGGAGCAGCCGTCGGTGACGGCGGCCGATGCGGTCATGGCCGGCGATATGGAGGCTGCCAGAGAGATACCACGACGCGTGCCGTTTGCAGTGCAGCGCCCGCCGCTTGATGTTTGCCGCGCAACCGGCGTCGAGCTCGGCGCGGGCGCGCGAGTCGTCGTTATGCCGGATGAAGGCGGCGTCGGCACGGCGCTGATTGAACGCCTCGAAAAGCGCGGCGTCGATGTTTTGGCGCTGGAGCCCGGGCAGGATAGTGCCATGCTCGAGCAGCAACTCGCAGCGTGGATCGAAGGTGGAGCCGTGACG
>JBPCXI010000139.1:0-15696 GCA_051008895.1 Gammaproteobacteria bacterium
GGCGATTCGATCCTGCTCAAAAACAAGAACCACAAGAAACTCGGCCGCAGCGTGAGCCAGCTCAAGAAGAGCCTGCGCCTCGAATTTGAGAAGGCGTGCTTTCAGCGCAACACCGGCTTTTTCCTGCTCGGCCTGATCGTCAGCGGCGCGCTGGTGATCGCGGCGGTTGCGGGCAGCGGAGATTCGTCGTTGTTTCCTCGGGCAATCATCATGGCGCTGGTGAGTGGACTCCTGACTTATCTCGCGCTGCACTATTTCGTCGCGGACGACGACGACCCGACGTTCCGGGTAAATGTCAGCGGGGTCGCGTCGCGCTTTGCCGGCATGAGTGTCATTCAGATCCTGATCTTTTTTATCGTCATGGCCGGCAACACGGCCGGCGCTTCGGCACTGAACCTCTTCGCGAACCCGCTGCAGTCGCTCGCCTTTGCATTGCTCGGCGGATTGAACGTCGTGTTCTTCTTCCTGCTGAAGCGACCCACGCTGGCCGGCCGCAAGATCATGGACGAGATCGAAGGCTTCCGCATGTACCTCGGCACGGCCGAGGAAGAACGGCTGAACCTGCTGAACCCGCCGGAAAAAACGCCGCAGCTGTTCGAGAAATACCTCCCCTACGCAATGGCGCTGGATCTCGAGAACGAGTGGAATGACAAATTCGCGCGGGTGCTCGTACTGGCCAGCATGGCGCCGGGCGACAGCGGCTACCGGCCGCGCTGGTACCGCGGCAGCGACTGGCGGCCCGGAGACACGAATTCGTTCTCGAACAATCTCGCGTCGAGCCTTGGCACCGCAGTAGCGTCGTCGACGAGAGCGCCTGGCTCCAGTTCAGGCAGCGGCGGCGGTGGCTCGTCCGGCGGCGGCGGCGGCGGCGGTGGTGGCGGCGGCTGGTAGCCGCGCCGCTTATTCCTTCAGTTCGATCAGCAGGCGCCCGTCCTCGACGGCGATATGCTCTACGCCGTCGGCGAAGGCTTTCCAGAATCCGGGCCCACCGCCGAACTCGTTGACGAGGTTCACGTTCTTCAGATTGCCGAGCCACGCATTCGGAATCGGCACACCCATGATGCTGACGCCCCGGAGCGCGACGATCGGTCGCGCGTTCGCGTAAGCGAGTTCGAGCCCTGCATTCACCCGCAGTGTCTTGCCGCCGAGTACCGGGAAGTCCGGCTCCATCGGAATCAGAATCTTCGCGCTGGCGAGATTGTCGGACAAGTCGATCGCGACGCGCGTCGCCAGATCCGTGTTGTTCGCGAGCATCGCATTCAGCTCTTTTTCGGTCAGGCTGACTGCGCGGTTGGCGCCCTCCTCCGTATATGCCTCGGGTTCCAGGGAACCCGCCGGCGCACTGGAACCATAACCGAGCCGGTCGAGTTTCTCCTCGAGCACCTGCTGCTCCTTGTCGTTCAGCGTGACCGGCCGAAACTCACCCGGGAAAACAAAAAAGCGCAAGACGAGTACGGTCGCTACGATCGCGACCAGCAAAGTCACGACGACGATGCCGAACACCTGTTTGCCGGTAAATCCCCTGCGCTGCAGCGCCGCCTCTGGCGCCAGTTCATCGGTACTCAAGATGCGAACCTCTGGTCGTTATTGCCACTGGTCGTTATTAAAGTTGTTTGTTAAGCCCGACGTTACCCGGACCGGCCGCCCGGGCCGATCAGGAACCAGGCCACCACGCCAACCACCGGCAATAACAAGACGATCACGACCCAGATCACCTTGTTCCCTGTCGGCGCGCCACTTTGTACGATCTTGATGATCGCGTAAATGTCCGCAATCAGCACCAGCAGACCAAGAATCCCGCCTTCCATCATTCATCCCCCCGTCGCGAAGCGCGACATGTCGCCTGGTTGCAAGCATAGCGTGACGACTGGCCAAGATCACATTTCAACCGCGAGCAATGGCAGGGCCCGCGGACTGCGGGCCCTGCCAATATTGGGCACACGGGACCATGACACGCTCAGCGACAGCGGCGCGGCTCGCGGAAGCGGAACCGGTTGCCGTCGATCCAGACGTCGATCGCACGACCACGCCGGATCGACCGGAAGTTGCCGCTGCGGGCCCGTCCGCGGACGTCGCGCCGGCCCGCTCTATAGCCGCGCCGCCAGCCGCGGTCGACATCGAAGCGCCGGCTACCCCGGTAGCGCGCGCTGCGTTTCGGTTTATCGTTATACGAGTACCCGGCGCGCCAGCCATCATTGCGCTGGCCACGTCGGTCGTCAGCCTGGGCGATTGTTGTGCACACCAGTGCGATGCCGATCGCCGCTGCCAGTTGTGTCGTGCGTTTCATCACGATGCTCCTTTCCGGCACCTGCGCCGGACTGCGATTCACAGATTCAGGTTAGGCGGCGGCGCGTGAACCAACACTTAACGAACGGGCGATCGAACCCGAGTTATTAAGGTGAAGTTAAGACACCCTTTAACCTAATTCCGTCATTTGCCGGGATTATGGAGCCTCGCGGTTGACCACCATGATCGCGCGTGACAACCTCCGCCACTGTTGAACAAGGGCACACCTTCCGAAAGGGAGGGTCGCAAAGCCACCGGTCTAAGGGAGAACCTATGACAGCGGGGTTGCCGCCAACGCGATGCCGATCGGTGTGCGCGTTCCCGACAATCCCGTTCACGTTCCTCCCCCGCGACCGAATGTCCGTGCCGTTCGGTTTTATTGGGAGAGACGATCGTGCTGATATCGAATCTGCTGGGCTTCACGCCCTATCCCGCGATTTCCGCGATCCTGCTGCTGACGCTCGCAATCGCCGTTCTATACCTGGCGCGCCCGACGGCGCATCAGGCGATACGCGCGATCAGTTCGGCACTGCACGCGGCTTTTCGACTGGGTGCGACGTCCGTCGCTCTGGCCGAAACGCGTCTCGCTGCGCGTAACCGCGAGGTTCTGCTCGCGGCCGGACGCGAGGCGAAGGAACGCGCGATCGAAAAGGAATTCGAGCGCATCAACGACACGGTGCACAAGGACCTGGCGAACTACCCGACGCTGAACCGCAACCTCAATGAGGTCATCCACCGAATCGAGGAAGATCAGCAGCAGGCTATTGAGATCCCGCCGGATCCCCCTGCCTGGGTCAAGGCCGTCGAGGCGGTCGCAAAGATCGACGCGCGCCAGGGCATCGGCGCGGGCAATGTACTCGGCGACATACACAAGTCACTGGTCAAGGCACACGGCGAAGCGATGGTCGCGTATCGCGCCGCCTCTGCGAAGCGTCATGAGTTACTGCGCAACATGATCCCGCAATGGCGCCGCGTGCAGCAGATGCTCGGCGACGTCAACAAGAACGTCGAGAGCCTGCTCCATCGATCGGTCGCCATCGACCGGCACATGTCGGAATATGAAGACATCCTGCGTGGCTCCGATCGGGCGGTCGCGATCCTGTCGTCGTCCGCGCTCGTATTCTTTTTCGTTTCCGCATTCGTGCTCGCAATCGCGGTCGGCGGCGCGGCGATCAACTTCTCGCTGATCGCGCGGCCGATGGCCGAGATGGTCGGCGGAACGAACTTCATCGGTAATTTCCAGACGGCCGATATCGCGGCCCTCGTGATCATCATGGTCGAGATCTCGATGGGCCTGTTCCTGATGGAGTCGCTGCGGATCACGCGACTGTTTCCGGTCATCGGCGCGCTGCCCGACAAGATGCGCGTGCGCATGATCTGGATCACGTTCAGCATCCTGCTGTTGCTGGCCAGCATCGAAGCGGGCCTTGCCTATATGCGTGAGATTCTGCTGCAGGACGAGCTCGCGACCAGCGCCCTGCTGCGCGGTGATGACGCCGCACTGCTGACCAGCCAGGATCTATGGATCACGACCGCCGCACAGATGGGCATGGGCTTCGTGCTGCCGTTCGCGCTGGTGTTCGTCGCGATTCCGCTCGAGACATTCGTGCAGTCATCGCGCACGGTCCTCGGCATTCTGGCGATGGGTTTCCTGAACGTGCTGTCCGCGACGATGCGCGTGGTCGGCAGCGGCTGCCGCCATGCCGGAGCGCTCGCCGAACGGATCTACGACCTGCCGCTGTGCCTGCCGTTATGGCTCGAGGCCCGCGTGCAGCAGCGTCCACGCGGCGGCGACAAGACGCCCGACTATCGGAGGGCCCTGTTATGAGAGCAATGATCGTATTCACGGCGGTGCTGCTCGCGTCATGCGGCGAGCCGGTTAAACACAATACGGGCGTTTACATGCTGCTCGACACGTCCGGCACGTACCGTGAGGAACTGCGGAAAGCCGAGCAGATCATCTACTTCACGCTGTCGAAACTCGGGCCGACCGATTCGTTCGCCGTTGCGCGCATCGATACGGGCAGTTTCAGCGAGAAAGACATCATCGTGAAGACGACGTTCGCGGATCGACCGAGCGCGGCGAACGGGCAGAAGCGCCAGTTTGCCGATCGGGTCGGCGAATTCGCCGGCTCGGCGCGATCGGCACCGTATACCGACATCACCGGCGGGCTGCTGCAGGCCATCGAGTTTTTGAACGAGAAATCTCCCGGCCGCAAGACGATCTTCATCTTCTCGGACCTGAAGGAAGACCTAAAAGACGGTTACGTGCGCGACATCCCGCTCGACCTCGACGGCTTTGACGTCGTCGCGCTGAACGTGACCAAGCTGCGCACCGACAACGTCGACCCGCGGGAGTACATGGGGCGCCTGGCGGAGTGGGAACGGCAGGTCAACGAGAGCGGCGGCCGCTGGCGCGTCGTCAATGATCTGGATCATTTGGAAGGATTGCTCTCAACCTGACGGGCCGGGGTCGGACGGGCCGGGGTCAGATCTTTAGTCTGACCCCTCGAGCGAGTGCATCTGACTAGTCGAGCGCCCCAGACAGGCCGGTCAGCTAGAGAGGGGTCAGACTAAAGTCTGACCCCGGCACGGCGTTACTTTAAGGCAATGACCCCCGCATGCTCGCGGCCCGTCGCGGTCGGCGTGCCGCCGCGCAGGAATCGCGCGTCAAGAACCTCGAATCCCGCCGCCTCGCACACGCGCGCGAGCGTATCGGGATCCATCGGGTTGATGAAATCCGGATGCAACGATGCATCGGCATCGTCCGGCAGGAATTGCGCGTAGTCGGCGACCAGGCCCGGCCACGGGTCGCCCGCGGCCTTGCGGCGTTCGTACTCATCCGCGTAGATGCGCCATGGCCCGGTATACGGCGAGTCGACGACGAGGAACGCGCGACCACCGGGCTTCAGCCAGTCGTGGATCTTCCGCACGGTCAATTCAACGTCCGCGCCGGACAGGAAATGCAGCACGCGTGACGCGAGCACCGCGCCGAACGCGCCGGCTTCGAAGTCAACATCCGGCAGCACGCCGGTCTCGCAGCGCAAGCGATCGCGCATTTGCTCCGGCACGCGGCGTTCGAGGATCGAGATGTGGCGCGGGTCGATGTCGCTAGCCAGGACGCGCGCGCCGGCCTCGAGCGCGGCGAGCGTCGCGATGCCATACGCACAACCGACGTCGAGCACCTCATCGTCGATCGATCCGGCATAGCGGGTGAACTCGGTCGAGATCTCGTCGAGCGACTCGGTCATCCAGCCGGTGTTATTCATCGTCGGTACGAGCCCCGGTACCGGGGAATCGGGTAACAAGCCGTCGGCGTCGTTGCTCATGCGATAATCGTATGCGAACCCGCCGCCAATCACCATGTCAGCAAACGACGATCGAATCTCGACGACTCACGTCGGTAGCCTGCCGCGACCGGATGAACTCCTTGCCGTGATGCAAGCGAAGTTCCGCGGCGAAGCTTATGACGCCGACGAACTCAGGCGCCTGGCGCGGATAGCCGTTCGCGAGGTCGTCGAGAAACAAGTCGCAATCGGTATCGACGGCGTCAGCGACGGCGAGATGAGCAAGCCGAGCTATGCGACCTATGTCACCGAGCGCCTGAGCGGGTTCGAGGGCGAATTCAAGGGCCATGCTGCGGCGGATCTGCGCGACTACCGCGACTACGCGAAGCATCTCGTGTCGATCGGCGGCGTCGTGCCGAATGCCGGCGGCGCATGTTGCCGCGGACCGGTAGCGCCCCGAGACACGGTCGCACTCGACGAGGATCTCGCAGCGTTCCGCGCCGCCGTCGATATTGCCGGGGCGACGGACGCGTTCATGAATGCTGCATCGCCCGGCGTCGTCGCAGTTTTTCAAAAGAACGAGTACTACGCGAACGACGACGACTACATAGCCGCGGTCGCGGAGGCAATGCGTCCCGAGTACGAAGCGATCGTCGATGCCGGCTTCATGTTGCAGATCGACAGCCCGGATCTCGCGATGGGGCGGCACCTGGCATTCCAGGACATGCACGACCGCGAATTCCTCGCCGTCGCGGCCCGCAACGTCGCCGCGTTAAACGACGCGGTCCGCCGAATACCGGCCGACCGCATGCGCATGCACCTGTGCTGGGGCAACTACCCGGGCCCGCATCATCACGATATACCGCTCGCGTCGATCGTCGACATCGTGCTGCGCGCGAAGCCGAAATACCTGCTGCTCGAGGGGGCCAATCCCCGCCACGAACACGAGTGGTCGGTCTTCGCGGACGTTGAGCTACCCGACGAAAAAGTATTGGTACCGGGCGTCATCGATTCGACGTCGAACTACATCGAACACCCGGAGGTCGTCGCCCAAAGAATCTGTCGCTATGCCGACGTCGTCGGGCGGGAAAGAATCGTGGCGGGGTCGGACTGCGGCTTCTCGACATTCAGCGGCTATCCAACGGTCTACCCGGACATCGCGTGGGAGAAGCTGAAATCGCTCGTTGCGGGCGCGGAGCTCGCAACGAAGCGGCTCTGGTAGTCAGACCAGCGCAGGTCTCGCAACCTGGGTGTCGAGATAGCCAACGACCTCGCGCATAGACTCCCCGGCCGTTTCGAGCGACTGGCGCGCGAGCCAGCGGTTGATTGCCTCGAGCTCATCGTCCATCAGAAACGCACGCTGATCCTTCCAGCCGACGAATGACGTACAGCTCTCGAGGCTAACGACCATCGGCAGCGTCTCGGCGGACGGCGTGATCGGACAGTCGGCCACCGCGATGACGGGCAGCACGACAACTTTCGATCCGATGCCGTCGCTCAGCGCGCGCGCGAGCTTGCCGATCGTGTTGCGATACCCGCCAAGTTCCAGATGCTCGTCGCTCGGCTGGAAGACCAGTTCGCCGTTCTCGAGCTTGACTGACTCGCACTCGGGGCTCGGCGGCGAGAACAAGTGTAATGAGTACACGCCGTTCGGTCCGACGACCACGTTGTCGATGATCGTGTCGCCGATCGGCACGGAGTGATACACACGATTGCCGCGCATCTGCGCTTCCGCGAGGCGCTGCGCCATCGCAATATGCTTCTCGAGCATGCGCGACAGGCGCATGCGGTATCTCATAAGCTGCACGATCTTCGCGATGCCGAACGCCTGCAACGCCGTTGCAACTGCGGTGATCAATCCGAATGCCCAGACCGGCGCCTCGGGCCACCAGTTCAGCCGGCCGAATAGCGTCAGCATCAGCATCGAAACGCCGAACAGCAGCGCAGCGGTGCGAAACTGGTCCGAACGCCGCCCGGTAATTTTCAGCCCCTGGTGAATGACCTCGCCGGGGCGGCAACTCGATGGCCGCGCCGGCCGAAACCGCCGCAGCAGACCGTTGGCCGCGATCAGCGCCCAGCACAGCGCCAGGTAAATACCGGCAACCGCGAGCGCGACTGATGTGAATACCGCGTAAGCGGCGAGTAGTGACTGGTCCATGGCCGCCCAGCGTAATCTACCGCGCAGCACCGAACCATGATGGGCATCACAGTCCGATTGTGTTTTGATCGCCGGCGGAGGACGGGAAAATGCGAGAGATACAGGTAGATGCTGCGATTATCGGCGGCGGCACGGCGGCGATGAACGCGCGCCGTGCGGTCGAGAAGGCCGGCGGCCGGCCGCTGATGATCGAGTCGGGTGCGTTCGGCACGATGTGCGCACGCACCGGTTGTATGCCGTCGAAGCTGCTGATCGCGGCCGCCGACGCGGCGCACGAAGTGGCCGGCGCGCACCGTTTCGGGATCCACGTGCCCGCAGGGTGGAGCGCCGACGGACCGGCCGTGCTCGAGCGAGTTCGTCGCCACCGCGATCAATTCGTCGGCGGCGTGTTGCGCCAGGTCGATTCAATGCCATCCGATCAGTTGTTGCGGGGCCATGCGCGTTTCGTCGGCCCATCGACACTAATCGTCGACGATACGGTGCGTGTCGTCGCGCGAGCTATAGTTATCGCATCCGGCAGCTATCCGTTCGTGCCTCCACCGTTCGACGCGATCCGCGAACACGTGATGATCAACGACGACGTATTCGAACTCGAAGACCTGCCGGCGAGCCTCGCAGTTGTCGGCACGGGCATCATCGGGCTGGAACTCGGCCAGGCGCTGCATCGACTCGGCGTCGCGACGACCTTTTTCGCGCGCTCGGACCAGCTCGGCGCCGTCACGGACCCCGAGGTTCGCGCAGTCGTCCGCGAAGTTCTCGACGACGAACTCGATCTGCGGCTGCGGACCCGCGTGATCGATGCGAAAGTCGCATCGAGCGGCGTGCGGTTGCGCTGGCTGGATGACGACGGCGACGAGAGCGAGGCGGAATTCGAGCGTGTGCTCGTCGCCACCGGCCGGCGTCCGCAAATCGCAGAACTCGACCTCGCAGCCACCGGGCTCGAGCTGGACGAGCGCGGCCTGCCGGACTGGAATCCCCGCACGACCCAATGCGGCGACGCGCCGATTTTCATGGCCGGCGACGTGAGCGGACACAAGCCGCTGCTCCATGAAGCTTCCGATGAGGGTCGCATCGCCGGCGCGAATGCGTTCGCCTATCCCGACGTCGCAGAACACGACCGACGCGCGGCGCTGGCCATCGCGTTCACCGATCCGCAGATGGCAATGGTCGGAAAACACTACGATCAACTCGACCCGGACCACGTCGCAATCGGCGAGGTATCGTTCGCGCGTCAGGGCCGCGCGACGGTGATGGACCGGGCGCAAGGCCTGATGCGTGTCTACGGCGACAAACGCAGTTGCGCCGTCATCGGTGCCGAGATATTCGGCCCCCGAGCGGAACACCTTGCGCATCTGCTCGCGTGGGTTGTGCAGGAGCGGCTGCCGGTAACGAAGGTGCTGGAAATGCCGGTCTATCACCCGGTGCTCGAGGAAGGTATGCGGACTGCGCTGCGCGACCTCGCGCGCAAACTTGAAACGGCCGGTCAATGTCGCGAGGAGGATTTCGCCGGCGCGGCCGGAACCTGATTGAGCACGCCGGAAACGAAAAGGCCCCGAAATATCGGGGCCTTTTCAGCGCTCATCGGTAGAAAGTGAAAACGCCCGCACCTAGCTCATACCGAGACTTTTATTGTTGCGGACGCCTCTAAACTGGAAAGAGAAAACGCCCGCACCTAGCTCATACTGAGACTTTTATTGTTGCGGACGCCTCTAAACTCAGATGCGACTTTAACGAATGCGTGCCGACGTTTCCTTGAACCGTTTCTCACTTTTGTGTGTTTGCTGCCGCGCTCTTTACATAGCGCAACGCTATTCGAGCAACGGCGCGATCTCTGCGGCAAATTCGTCGGCCGTACTACCGCCCTGGATGCGCTTCGCGACGGCCCCGTCACGCCCGATTACATAGCTCGTCGGCAGCACCTCGTTCCAGTACGGATCGATGACGCTGACAATCGCATCCATGTCGTTCTCGACGCTGAGATACGTAATGAAGTCAGGGAACCACTTGTCGAGGAACGGCTCAACCAGCGTCTCGCTATCGGCCGGCGAGTCCAGCGACACCGCGACGAGATCAAAACCGCGGTCCTCGAGCGCCGCCTCGAGGTCCATCAACGCAGGAATTTCCTCGAGGCACGGACGGCACCAGGTCGCCCAGAAGTTAACCAGTACGACGCGCCCTTGACGCGCCGCGAGCTCAGCGCTGAGCTGCTCCGAGTTAACGGGGATAACGCGCTCGCCGGCCGCCGCAATGCCCGCGAAAATTAGCGCGCCGCAAGCGACGATCGCGAATCGGCGCACGCGCAATCAGTCGTTGGCCATCGCGCGGCCCGGCGCCGGCAGCGGCATAACGAAGACCTCTTCGTTCTCCTGCTGCCACGCGACCCAGACCGAGCCGTCGGTCGTGACCGCGGTCGCCGGATAAGCTGATGTTCCGGCGGGTGTCGCGAGCTCTTCCGGTTCGGACAGGCGCACGCCGCCGTCGATCGACACCGCCGTGAACAACCGCCGCGGCCCGCCGACTTTCGCGTGCCAGACAATACGGACCTTGCCGAGTCCGTCCACGGTCAGCGCGGGCGCATCGGAGTACGGCGCGGCCGGATGCACCTGCCGGCTGCCGCCGAACGAGCTACCACCGTCGGTCGAACGACTGAAATAAACACCGGCCGGATCCTCGCCACCGGTATAGGTCGCGACGTAGATGCGCTCGCCGTCGATGCCGAGCTCGGTCGTCTTCAGCGGGCAACCGTTGATGTCCCAGCGGGCGAGATCCAGGCGCCCCTCCGCGGTAAATGTCTTGCCGCCGTCGGTCGAACGCGCGACGGTGCTGTCTCGCCCGTTGTCGTAGATCTTGCGATAGCCCATGAACGCGGTGTCCTCGCCGAATGCGAGGGTCAGCTGACAGCAGGGACACACGTCGTTGCCCGGCAACGCGATGCGTTCATACTCGAAGCTCTCGCCGTCATTCGTCGAGATCGCGACCGCGCCATCCGCGCCGTCGCTCGAGTCTTTCATTTGCGCGACGTCCTGCCATGCCGCGATGACCGTGCCGTCCGGCGCCACGCCCATCGTGCCGAACGAGTTCGTCATCGTCAGCCCTTCGCCGAGGATGTCCTCGCGATCCAGTTCCGCCGGCCGGTTCAGCACGATTGGCTCACCGAACGTCTTGCCGTTGTCGACGGACCGCGTGTAGCGCGCGCTGACGACGTCGAGCCCGGTCTTCGGCGACTTGTCGTTAGCCGGATAAAACACGTGAATCGTGCCGGTCGGGCCGACTTCGATTCGTGGCTTGCTGACCGCGAAACCCCAGACGCCGCCGGCAGCGGGATTCACCTGCACGGGCACGGTCCATGACTTGCCGCCGTCTTCCGAGCGGGTGAAATGCAGGTCGGTCGCCGACCGATGGCTGTGCTCGCCGGGCTTGCGCGGTTTGGGCGGCGGCCGGTCGGCCGTCAGGCCCTTGTCGAGCCAGATCACGTTGATCGCGCCGTCCGGCCCGATCGCGATCTCGGGACTGATCGCACGCCGTCCCTCCACGCTGATTCGCTCAGCGCTCGCCGCCGGCGCGATGATGGCCAAAGCCACCAGCCATACGGCCGCGGACAATCCGATGCAAAGCCTTTTCTTCATGTTTATCAACCCGGTATTCGTTCGACGATGCTCTATTTTATCACTTTGCGGCGGGCACGAGCTGCTTGAACAGGCTGGACTCGCGCTTGTAGAACCCCTCGGTATGAAAAGACTCAGCGAGCCCGAGGTGTTCGTAGTCCAGGTGATGACATAACTCGTGGAGCAATGTCCGCAAAAACGTGCGAAACGCGACGACCTGCTGGCGCTTTGCGGTGCGCATCCACACCGTAATCTTCGCCGCCGTGTCGCCGTCTTCCGGCTGGTACAGGCCGTGAAGTTCCTCCCACTCGTCGCTCGGTCGTTTCGCGAGGACACGGACGCGCACCGGCGGCGCATCAAGGCTCGCGCAAATGCCGGCAGCCAGTTGCCCGCTGCTCCGGGTCACCGCGGCTTTATTCTCCGCGTCGAGCGCCGCGGAGAGATCCCGCGCCAATCCGTCGAGCCCGTGACCAGCCGGCAAGCGGATCAATTCGATCGTATCGCTGCGACGATAGATCGTTTTGCGGCCGCTGCTCAGCCGGTTGTAGTACGCGAAACGCATGCAATGAAATCTTGCCACAGCTCGAGCACGCGCGCGTACACCTGACGATACCCGGCGAGGCGCAGAACCTGGGCATCGCCGGCATCAGGCGCATAGGCCAACAGCAGGCATGACGCCAAATCGTCCGGCAGCGCATGGTGTTCGGCAACGATGGCGAGGTCGAAGAACGGGTCGCCGACCGCCGCATACTCCCAGTCGATCAACCGCAACTCGTCACCGTCGATGATGTTCGCGGTGACGAGGTCGTTATGGCACAGGCATTGTTGCGGTATGCCGAGCTCGTCGAGCAGCGCCGCGACGTCGGCGGCCGTCCGCCGCGCTGCCGGCGTGGCGATGCCTGCCGCATACTCGAAGACGCGTTCGCGCAGCGCGAGTGGCCTGCCCTGCCGGCCGATGCCGTGGACGCGCCGCAACAGCTCCGCCAGGCGCGTTAGTTGCTGTCGATCAGCGAGGTCGGCCGGTGTCCAGCAACGCCCGTCGACATAGCCGGTCAGTTGCACGCCCCGCTCGACATCGATGTAAGCGAGTCGCGGGCCGACGCCGCGCTCATCGGCGTAACCGAGCGCCACGGACTCCGCGGCGCGATCGAGACCGAGCTGCTGCGCAACCGGGTTGTCGATGCGCAGCACCCAGCGCTCAGCGCCGCGCCCGACGAGATAGCTGTCGCTGGCCGGGCCGCCGGGCAGCGCCTCGACGACGCGCGCGCCGGCGACAAGGCTGCCGATCGAAGCGAGCGCGGCTGCCGGCGTCATGCGGCGGCCGCTGCGAAGTCGCCGCGCCGGTAGTCGCGGCGCCACGCGAGATAACCGACAACGACGAGGACCAGGTAAACGACGAACAGCAACGCGGTCAGGTATAGCTCGCGGCTGACGTAGAGATAGATCGACACGCCGTCGATAACAAACCAGTACAGCCAGTTCTCGAGCACCTTGCGCGCAACCATCCACGTCGTGATTACCGCGCCCCAGGTCGTGAACGAGTCGAGATACGGCAGCGCCGCGTCACTGTAGCGATCGAGCAGCGTGCCGCTCAGCGCGGTCAATACGGCGACGGTCGCGACAGCACGCAAATGGAGCGTGCCGTTCCAGCTGGTGACCGGCAGGTCGTTATCGGGGCCGGATCCATGGCGCCACTGGTACCACCCGTAGATCGCCATGCCGAGGTAGAACACCTGCAGCGCGGACTCCATGTACAGCCGCGCCTCATACATCAGCACGACATAGATACAGGTGCCGACGAACGCGGCGGCCCAGCACCAGATGTTCTGGCGAATCGCCAGAACCAGGTACGCGATCAGCAACATGACCGCGACGGCCTCCCACGGCGACATCGCCGCGACGCCTGCCAGCAGCTTGTCGGCGACGTCATTCACGATCAGGAATCGATATCGGGTGCACGCGCAATATCGAGATCGCCGTTCAGGCACTTCGACACGAACATGACCTTGGCGCTCTCGTCCATCGCCCGCTGCATGCACGCATTGACCGCGCCCATGACCGCAGCGAATTCCCCACGAACCTGCGTACTCATCTGGTTCGTGACCAGCTCGAGCCCGGCGTGGCTGCGCAGGTCCCGAATGAACGACTTGATGGGCGCCTTGTAGTCCGCGTCGAGCGGATACATGCTGATGTCGAGCGTAATCTTCATAACGCTAACTCCGTGGTGATTACTGAAACTCATGGCGAAGCGTGACGCCGAACAGACGGCCCTCGCCGCGCTGCTCGTACAGCTTGTCGGCAAATGCCGGCGGCTCATTGCCGAAATAGAAGCCGCGTACGGTGTAGGTTTCGTCGAATATATTGCGGCCCCAGAGGAACAGCGACCACGCGCCCCAGTCGCGGCCAACGCGCAGGTTCACGCGCTGATACGACTGCGAGCGCTCATCGTGGCTATAGTCATAGTAGAACGCGTCCTTACCGGTGACGTCGACGCGGCCAAACCAGCCGCGCTCGTGCCGCCACGTCGCGCCGAGCGCGAAGTTGTAACGCGGCGCGTGCGCCTGGTCGCGGCCCTGCAGATCGCGCACGTAATCAAATCGATCGATCTCGGCGTTCAGCCAACCGAGCGCGCCATGCAGCATCCAGCGCGGCGATACACTCCAGTCGATACTCGCCTCCAGGCCGCGGTTCGTGCCCTGCTCGGCGTTGTCGGTCAGAAACGAGAACGCGATCGGATTGCCGGCCGTGTCCTGCACCGGCACCTTGCCCTGCATGTCGTCACGTTCCATCCAGAACAAAACGAGATCTGCGCGCAGCGTCCCGCCGCGGCCGAGATACTTGATGCCGCCCTCGTAGTTCCACAGCGTTTCGGCGTCATAGCGGATCTTGTCCGGCGGCGCGTTCGCATCGAGGTTGAAACCGCCGGCCTTGTATCCGCGAGCGACGCGGCCATAGATCATGGTCGCGTCGGACAACTGGTAGCTGAGATTCAGGTGCCCGCCCAGCATGTCGTCGTCAGGCGAGAATGACGCCCCGCCGTCGGCGTACTTCGCCTCCCATGTCTCCCAGCGCAGGCCGACATCGAGCCGCCACGCGTCACCGAGCGGCAGCACCAGTTCGCCGAATACGGCGCGGCTCTCGGAGTCGTAAGCGCTCGAAAACGGCGTCACGCACGGCGTGACGCAGAAGAAGTCGTCGCGACCGAAGTCGACGACGTCGATACCCTCGTCGAGATTCAGGCCGTACACACCGACGACCCAGTCGACGCGGCCGAACAGGCGCGCGGCATCGCCCGACACGAGTCGAAACTCCTGGCTGACCGTGTCGCGTTCGCGCTCGGTGTAGGAAAAATAGTCGTAGATCGCGTTGCCGAACGCCGGCGTGTTCCAGAAATCGTCGTTGCCCCAGTCCGCGTCGAAACTGAAGACCGCGTCGGTGTCCGCGACGCTGGTAATGCTGACGAACGTCAGCGCATCGCCGAACTCGCCGGTCACACGTAGCGATCCGGCCGCCGTTTCCTGCGCGTCCCGGCCGGGCTTGTCCGAGTACGTCGTCTCGCCGTTGTTGTCGACGGCCCACGCGTCGTAGCCGGCGTCGATATCCGCATAGAGCCCCGCCAGGTCGATCCGCCACGCATCGGAGAGCTCGAATCGCAGCTTGCCGCGGGCCGTCAGCTCGTCATGCCCGTTCGTATCCGCACGCCCGAGAAACGCGTTGTCACGAAAGCCGTCGCTGTCGAACTTCTGCACTGCTGCGCGATAGCCTGCGCGCTCGCCGACCGGACCGCTGATCATGCCGCCGAGCGCAAAGGTGTCTTGCGTGCCCGCCGTCGCCTCGAGCCGGGACTCGAACTGTTCGGTCGGATCTGCCGACTTCACGAAGATCAGGCCGGCCAAAGCGTTCGCCCCGTGCCGCGTGCCCTGCGGTCCGCGCAGTACGTCGACCTGTTCGGCGTCGAACAGCGTCGCCGCACTGCCGACGCCGGACAGATCGATGTCGTCGACGAGGAAGCCAACCGAAGGGTTCGGCGCGCCCTGGTATTGCTCCAGCTCGCCGATCCCACGAATCTGCAGGTAGCGGGCACGGTTGCCGTCGCCCGAAAAGTTCAGGTTCGGCACGAATTCGATGAGCTCCTGGAAGTGCTGCAGGGTCGTGTCGCGAATCAAATCGCCGTCGAGCACGGTGATGCTGGCAGGCAGGCGTTCGGCGCCGGTCTCGCGGAACGCGGACACGACGAGCTCGTCGACGAGCGGGCGCTCCTCCGCTGCCGCCGCCGCAATCCACGGCAGGCTCGCGCATGCGACGGCTGCCGCGCGGCGAAGATTCATGCGAAAAGTCATATGCGGATCTCTTCATGCAG
>JBPCXI010000140.1:0-9433 GCA_051008895.1 Gammaproteobacteria bacterium
ACACCGCGACCGGAGTGTCCTGCAAATTCTCCTCACGCTTTCGTGCCGTTATCACCATGTCTTCGATGGCATAGCCGCTGCTCTGGCCGAAACACGGCGGAACGAACAAAATCGCGGCGACCAGTAAGATTGATGCCGCTCTGGCGTTCTTTATGATCGGGTTCATGTTTCGGCTCTCCTGTTTTTGAGTCCGGCCATTACAGACCGACGATGTCGTAGTCGCTCAAATTCACATCCAGCATCGTCGCGCGTTCGTATTTTTCTTCGCGCGGCAACGGCACGGTCGCATCGAAGCCGATGCGTGTCCACTTATCGTCCTCGACCATCGGATTCAGCCGATGTCCGATCGCGTCCGGGATCGTCGTCAGATCGTGCTCAAAACGACAACGCGTCGCGACGGCCCATTCGACGTCCGCCATGTCGAAAACGTCCACGTCCGTGTCGACCACGGTAACCGTTTTCAGGAATGCAAGCGAATCGAACGCGGCCTCGATGACCGCGGCCGGCGCGTCGTTGGATTTCTTGTCGAGCTGCACCGCAAGGTCGTACGGCACGCTGCCATCGGCGAAATGCACGGCCTTGACGTCGGGCACGGCCGAGCGGATGCGCTCGAACACACCGGCCTCGGCGACCGACGAATACGCCTGCCGCACCTCGAGGCCGGACAGGATCGTATGGAAGATCGGGTTCTTGCGGCGCGTGATCGCGGTCACCTCGAACGCCCAGCGATCTTCGCGCGATGCGTAGTACCCGGTGACCTCGGCGTAAGGTCCTTCCGGCTCGCGCACGTTCGGCAGGATGCGGCCTTCGATCACGAACTGCGCATTCGCGAACGCCTCGACGCCGACCGTCTGCGCTTTCAGCAACCGGGCCGGCGCGCCGAGTATCTGCGATGCGATGCCGACCTCGTCCATGTCGATCGGCGCGGCGGCGGCCGGTGAGGCGGCGGCGAGATGCGCACCGAGATCGACACCGTTATTAATAGTCATCTCGAGCGGCTGGCCCCTGGCCTCCGCGCGTTTGAAATAATCCATCACGTGCCCGAGTTCCTCGAGCAGCAGCGTGAACCGATTCGGGCCCGTCACCATCATGCGATGAATCGACAGGTTGCGGACACCGGTGTCCGGGTCCTTCGTCAGCGCGACGCTCGACGTCAGGTATCGACCGCCGTCCTTCTCCGCGTGATGCGGAATCGGCAACCGTGCGAGGTCGATGGCGTCCTCAACGACTTCGTTCGCAGGACCTGACGCGACGACGACCGGCTCGATCGGGTTCCTGCGCCACGCGCCGATTTCCTCGCTCAGCACAAACGGCAGCTCCTCGCTCGTGGTGCCGAACATCCCGGCGACCATCGGCCGGTTCCAGTACAGGCCGATGAACACGGGGTAGTCCTGACCCGCGACGTCCTCGAACAGCACGGCCTTGTCGCCCTCGAACTTTTTCGCGATGCCGGCCAGGACGTGGTCCTGGTCGACCGGGCTTTTCACCCGGACGAGTTGGTTGTGCTCCTCGAGAAATTGCACGTAGGCCTGGAGCTCGTCCAACCCGCGTTTCGCCAGATCCATTGTCTACCCCGGTTTGTCGCTTTCGTTATCAACGCTCATACCGAACTCGGCATGCTGGTTTCGATAAGACCAACTTCTGCCCTGCATGGCTATCCGTCGCCCGCGGCGAAATCCGGATACGTGGGCAGATTCAGCTCGCGGGCCCTCCTGCCGGTCTTGCTGTGTTGCCGTAGAACCCGGCAAAGTGCTGCGTTTTTATTGCAATATTGCGGTGGCCTCAACCTCGCACAGGAAATGCGGCAACGCGAGTGACTGCACTCCGATCAGTGTAGCGGCCGGCAGGTCGTCCCCAAAAAACTCGTTCATGACGGAGCTGACGGTATCCAGGTGCTCGGGCGTGTAGTCGACGACATACGTCCGAATCGAGACGACATCTGTCGGTTCCGCGCCGGCCGCCGCCAGCGCGATGCGCACGTTTTCGAGGGAAGCCTCGAGCTGCACTTTGAAATCGCCGGCACCGATGAAATTCAGATCCTTGTCATTGGCTGTCTGACCGGCGCAGAACACCAATCGTTGTCCGCTGCAGGTCACGACCTGTGAGAAGCCGTACGGCGCACTTGCGAAGAGATTATCCGGTTGTATCGATTGACGTGACATACTTGACCTCGTTAACGGGATTCTTCACCTGACGACTTCGCGGGAGAACATTTTCTTATGATCGCAAAAATCGTCTCATTTCAATTGCCAGCCGATATGACACGCGATGCGGTCGTGGCCGCAGCACGCGAAGCCGCGCGGGATTGGATCGATCATCCCGGCCTCGTTCGAAAAGACTTCCTGCTGGACGCGGATAATGTGACCTATGGCTACTATTTGTTTCGGGACCGGGAATCGGCGGAACTGGCCCACGACGCAGCCTTCGTCGAACAATTACGCGAACGCTTCGGCGCAGTGCCGAAAATGGAATACTTCGATCACCTGCTGACCGCCGATGCCGAGACGGGGAAAATCACCGATCGTTGATCGGCGACAAGTACGTCCCCATCTCCGGCGCGACGCGACGCGCGTGACGAAATCCGTATCCCGCTACGCTCAGAGCTGGTATTCGATCTGCACCCACCACTGGCGACCGCGATCGAAGCCTTCCTGCGTGAATCCGAAAGCATCCTGGTAGTTGCCCCAAGACCGGTATTCCTCGTCGGTCAGGTTGTCGATCGCGCCGGTCAGCGCCCAGCCGCTGTCCTTGATGTCCCAGCGGATCCCGACGTTCAGCAGGTGCAGGTCATCTTGCAGCAGCGGGGGATTGGGCACGCCGAAACCGAGGTTAACGCCGTCGAAGGGTCCGCCAACGACGGTGTCCGCGCCGTCCCGCGGCACGTTGTTCAGGTTGGTGCCGTACTCGGACCGGAACGACCACTCGATGCGGGGCGTGAGAAAGCCCCACGACGCGAGGCTGATCTCATTATAGAGTTGCGCGCTCGCGTTCCATTCGGAAATGTGCTCGAAACGGCTGTCCAGCGTGATGCCCTGCACGCCGCCGGAGAGCGACGTGTACTCCGCGTCGGTGTACCCGAGGGTACCCATCAGGTACCAGCCTTCGGCGGGTACGAGCCACCCCTCCAGTTCGAAACCCGTGATCTCGGCGTCACCGGCGTTGGTGACGAAGGGCCCGACGCGCGTGGGATCGGCAACCAGCAACTGCAGGTCGGAATAGTCATTGAAGTAGGCGGCGAAATTGACCCGCAGCTTGTCGTCCCAGCCGTCCCATTTGACGCCGATCTCGTAGGCGTCGACATACTCGGGCTCGAAACCCGGCAGATTCGCTTCCGGCGGGAAGATGCGCTGGGTGTAGCCGCCGGACTTGTAGCCCTTCGAATAGGTGACGTAGCCCAACGTGCTGTCGTTGAATCGGTACGAAAGATTCACATGCGGCAGCCACTCGTCATTGTTCGTAGACACCCACTCAAACGGCAGCACCCGGCTGCCAATATCGCAGAAAGGATTTCCGGGTTCCGCAGGACAGTTAAAACCATTGGGAGGCGGACCCGGGGGAAAGCCCATCGGGAAAGCCTCGAAGAACTGGTCCGGACGGTAGTCACGGGTATCGTCCGTGTAGCGCAGCCCGAGGGTCAGATCCAGCGCATCGGTGAAGCTCCAGGTGCCCTGGGCAAACACCGCCCAGGACGTCGCCTCGTACTGGCCGCCGGACTGGATCCACACCTGCGAGAAGCGCACCGGATTGATATTTTCGCCCTCTTCCTGGTAATAGTAGAGGCCAGTGATCCATTGCAGCCGTTCGTCGAAGCTCGTGCCGAGCAGCTGCAGCTCCTGGCTGAATTGCTCGTGATCGTAGAGATCGATCAGGTACGAAATCCGCTGCGGCCCGCCATCCTCGTCGCCCTCGAAATGCCCGTCGAACGTCCGGTACGCAGTAATGGATCTCAGGTCCAGCTTATCCGTCAGGCCCCAGTCGAAGTTCAGATTGACGCCCCAGGTTTCGAGCTCCTGGAAATTCGGGTCCGTGCCCTGGTTCGTGTTCTTGCTGCCGTCGTCGATGAAGCGCGTGTTGTAGCAGGAAGGATTATTCGCGTTCTGCGGCTCGAAACAGGCGTTGGTATTGAACGGGAAGCCGGTGGGCGGATTGATCGGGTTGAAGAACTCTCCATCAGGCATGATGCCACCGTTTTCATTTTGCGCGACGATGGTGTTCTGCGCGACGACCATCGACGGTCCGCCATTCGGGTTCGACGCCAGATCCAGGTTGAGCGGCTGAATGCCGGTGATCACGAACGGGCTGCCGTCCTGATCATCCTTGCTGTAATCAAATGCCAGATTGAATTCCAGGTCATCGCTCGGCAACCAACGGCCGGCGGCGCGCAGCACATAGGTGTCGTCATTGCCCAGGTCCTGCCCGTCGGGCCGCGTCACATAGCCATCCTGCTGGAACACCGCGCCCGAGAAACGAGTGTAGAAAGTGTCCGTGATGGGCACGTTCACGGCGCCGCGCAGGTGAACCATCGCGTCCGTACCGCCCCTGAGGCTGACCTGACCGCCGAATTCCTCATCGGGCTTGCGCGTCTTCAGGTCGACGGCCCCGCCAATCGTGTTGCGACCGAACAGTGTGCCCTGCGGGCCACGCAGCACTTCGATGCGGTCGACGTCGACGATGTCCAGGACTCCGCCAATCGAGCGGCCGAGATAGACGCCGTCCACGTAAATGCCCACGCCCGGGTCGATTACCGGCACGAAGTCGTTCTGGCCGACGCCGCGAATGTAGACGGCGGCGCTGATGACGTTGGAGTTGCTCGGTGCGTCGTTCAGCACCAGGTTCGGAGTAAATTGGTCGATCTGGCCGATATTGGTGACACCGCGGAAGTCGAGCTGGTCGCCGCTGAATGCCGATACGGCAACTGGCGTGTCCTGCAGGCTCTCTTCACGCTTGCGTGCGGTCACCGTCATTTCGTCGACCAGGACATTGGCTTTGCCCTGGGCCGACGCGGCAGTCAGTGGTACGACAATGGCCGCAACGCCCAACACGATTGCGACAAGAAACATCACATTGATTGATAACCGCATAACCGCTAGCCCCCGCTAATTCGAACGCCCCGCATGACTGTGACCGAATGACAACAGACGTTGCGTAGACCCCCACAACTATACCGCGAATTCGGTAATTGTTCGCAAATACATCGTACTCTGCGGGTGCTCTGCTATCCGCCATGCGCAGCGTTTATCGGATACCTGCGTTGACATCGCAGTCAACGGGGCCAGAATAAATCCTCAGGAGGCTCGATGATGTTCAGCGACAGATATGCCCGGCGACTGTATTTTGCGCTCACGTTGTGTCTGCTCACCCAGGGCAACGCCCACGCCGAGGAAGCCCTTGCCGAGGAGGCAATGGCGGATGCCGTCTATCTGAACGGATCCATCTATACCGTCGACGGCCAGAATCCCTGGAGCGAAGCCGTTGCGATCCGCGACGGACGATTCATCCATGTGGGTTCGAACGAAGCCGTCACGAAATTCATCGGCCCGGAAACCGAGCGCATCGACCTCGAGGGAAAGATGGCCATGCCGGGCCTTTATGACCTGCATATCCATTTCATCCAGGGCAGCGAGGAAACGACTTTCGGTTGCCGTTTTTCGGAAACCGCGACACCCACCGAAATTTTCGCCACGGTCAGGAAATGCGTCGACGACGATGTGCAGGCGATCACCGGCTGGATCGTCGGCGGAAGCTGGGATGCCAGCTACCTCGACCAGCCGGAACGATTCAACAAGTCACTCCTCGACGAAGTCGCCCCTGACATACCGGTCCTGCTGTGGAACAACGCGCATCATGATGCGCTCGCCAACTCCGAAGCGCTGGCCCTGCTGGGGATTACCGCCGACAGCACGGACCCCGAGAACGGGCGCATCGAAAGACTTCCGGACAGCACGGAACCGAATGGCCTGCTCATCGAGACAGCCGCATTCGAGGCGGGCGCCCAATTGCCTCTGCTGACGAAAGAACAGCTGGCCGGTGCGGCGCTGCAGACCCAGTCCCGGTTGAACGGCTTTGGAGTCGTCGGCATCAAGGATGCGGGCACGACCAGCCTGGCGCTGCAGACGTACAAGTATCTCGACGATCAGGATGAGCTCACCTTGCGGGTCGCAACGAGTATCCTCTGGCAACTTTCCTTTTTCGGCCCGCCGGAAGATACCCGTGCCGTCGTCCGGGACAGACACCGCTACCGCGGCAACAAAGTCGGCACGGATTTCGTCAAGATATTTCTGGACGGCGCACCGCCGGGCAAGACCGCCGCGTTCCTCGACCCATACGTGGCCGATGAGCAACACGGCGCTGACTATCGGGGCTACATGATCGATTCCGCGCAATTGACGCAGGACCTGATCATGCTCGATGCGCAGGGCATTACCGTGAAGATGCATGCCGCGGGCGACGCGTCGGCGCGCGCCGCGCTTGACGCGGTGGAGGCGACACGCAAGGCGAACGGCGAATCGGGTCTGTTTCACGAGGTTTCCCACGCGAGTTTTATTCACCCGGATGACATTCCGCGCTTCGAGCAACTGGGCGCGGCCGCGGAATTCTCCCCGGTCATCTGGCACCCCCACCCGGTGCTGGACTATCTCGGCGGCTTTCTCGACGACGGACGGGTAGACCGCATGTGGCCGATACGGTCGATCGTCGACACCGGCGCCCTCGGCATAGCGGGTTCGGACTGGCCGACCGTCGGCGCAGACGACCCCAACCCATGGCCAGCCATCGAGGCGATGGTGACGCGAAGGCACCCGACCGAAGGGCATCCGGGCGTGCTGGGCCCCGAAGAGGCGCTGCCGCTCGAACGGGTATTGGAGATCTACACGATCAACGGCGCGACGGGCATTCGCCAGGAATCCGAGACGGGCTCGATCGAAACCGGCAAGTCGGCCGACATGATCATCCTCGATCGAAACCTGTTCGAGATAGAACCTGAAGACATCAGCGAGACCCGGGTCCTCAAGGTGATACTCGAGGGCGAGGTCGTACATTCGTCATAGGGGCCGGAGCACCGGTTTAACCACTTTTCCGCTTTCCATATCGGCGATTGCGTCATTGATCGCCGTGAGCGGGTAGAAACTGACCAGCTTGTCGATCGGGAACAGCCCCGCCGAGTAGAGCTCCACGAGTTGAGGAATAAAAAGCGCGGGTACGCAATTACCTTCGATCACGCCGCATAGCGTGCGACCGAACATGATGTCGTTGATGTCGATCGCACACTCCGCGCCCAGCGGCGCTGCGCCGGCCACGCAACAGACACCGGTACCATGCAGCGAATCCATGCACTGACGCACGACAGTGGGTATCCCGGTGCATTCCAGCGAGTAATCGGCACCACCACCCGTTGCTTCGTGAATCGCGGGCACGGGATCGCCGACCGTCGGATCGACCACGTCGGTGGCGCCCAGTTCCAGCGCAAGCTCGCGCCGGGGCGCGAGTGGATCGACTGCAACGATCTTCGTGCAACCGATGATTCGCGCCGCCATGATCGCCGACAATCCCACGGTGCCGCAGCCGAACACGGCCAGGCTGCTGGCCGGCGATGGCTTGAGCGTGTTCATCACCGCGCCCGCGCCAGTCTGAATGCCACAACCCAGCGGACCGAGCAGCTCCAGCGGAACATCTTTCCCGACTTTCACGGTGCTGGCCGCATCAGCGACGGCCAGGGCCGCGAACGAAGACTGCTTGAAGAAACTCCCGTGGATGTCGCCGGAGCGTCCACGCAGCGTGCTCGAACCGTCGGCACGTGCACACGAAAAATTACAGGGGAATATCTCGGCGCAGCGACTCGGCACACCCTGCAGGCAAGACGCGCAGGTGCCGCAGGAACTGAAGCTCAACACCACGTGGTCGCCCACGTCGATACCGGTGACGCGATCACCTGTTTGTTCGACGATACCCGCGCCCTCGTGCCCCAGCACCGCGGGTAGCGGAATCGGGTAGATCAGGTCGCGGCACAGCAGATCCGTATGACAAATTCCGGCGCCGTCGATTCGGACGAGGACCTCGTCCGGCCGCAACGCATCGACGTCCACATCTTCAATCACGAATGGCCCGGATTTCTCGTATAGAACTGCCGCCTGCGTTCCCATGTTGCCTCCTGTGTCTCGACCTACCGGGTGCCGGTCGCCGCGCCGGGCGGCGTGCTGATGATCTTGATCTCGGTGTACGCGGCCAGACCTTCCTCCCCGAACTCGACGCCCAGGCCGGAGCATTTCAAACCACCCATCGGCACGTGTGGGGCAATATCCGCGTGCTTGTTTACCCAGACGGTGCCGGCGTGCAACCGTTTCGCGATCGCAGCGCCGGCGTCCGCATCAGCGGTCCACACGGAAGCATCGAGCCCGAACTCGGTGTCATTCGCGGCCGCAATGGCATCGTCAATCGACGTGTAGCGGATGATCGGCAACACGGGGCCGAACTGCTCCTGGTCGACCAGCGCCGTTCCGTTGTCGATGTCGGCGACCAGGGTTATCGGAATAAAATAGCCCGGGCCGTCGATCGGCTCGCCACCGTTCAGGATGCGCGCGCCGGTGCCGCGGGCATCAGCGATCAGGTTGTTGACCTTCTTATACTGCGCCTCGTTCTGCAGCGGACCCATCATCGTGTCTTCGTGCAGACCGTTGCCGACGACGACGGTCGCGGCGAAATCGACGAGTGCCGCGCACATCTCATCGTAGATGTCGTCGTGAACATACAGACGCTTGATCGCGCCGCAAGTCTGGCCGCAGTTGATGAACGAGCCCCAGAAAATCGCGGGCGCCACGTCCGCGGGATTGACGTCGGGAAGAACGATCGCGGGATCGTTGCCACCCAACTCGAGCGTCAGGCGTTTCAGCGTCGGGGCCGAGCTTGCCATGACTTTTTTCCCGGTCTCGATCGACCCGGTGAAAACGAGCTTGCCGATACCCGCGTGTTCGCTGAGCGCGGCGCCGAGTTCGTCGCCGCCCGCAATCACGTTCAGAACGCCCGGCGGTAGCGCCTGGCTGATGAGTTCGACGAGACGCAGCGTGCCGAGCGGCGTATACGGGGATGGCTTGATCACGACCGTATTGCCGGTCCGCACCGCGGGAACGATGTGCCAGATCGCAATCAGCAAGGGCCAGTTCCACGGCGTGATGGAACCGACCACGCCAATCGGGATCCGATGCTGCTCGATGCGACCGTTCTCGTCGTCCTGCAGGACCTTGACCGGCAGTTGCTGCTCGGCGGTATAGCGCGTCCAGCCGATGCAGCCGCCGATTTCGAACTCCGAACCCATCCCTTTCAGCGGCTTGCCCTGCTCGCGCGTTACCAGCTCCGCGAGTTCCGCGGCATTCGCCTCCAGAACGTCGGCGATCGCGTGGCAGGCGGCTCTCCGTGTTTCATCGTCAGCCTGGGACCAGGT
>JBPCXI010000141.1:0-5006 GCA_051008895.1 Gammaproteobacteria bacterium
ACGAGGTTGTCGAGGTCGGGGTAAATGTCACCGATAACCGCGCGAATGGTTTCCGGGTCGGCCGCAGTAACCGCATTGCCGTAGTCGTCGACGAAGGATGTGCTCAGACCGTGGGCCTCGAGGACGGCGAACTGGCCGGCCAGTTGCGTGGCGGTCTCCAGGCGCGGCGGAAACTGTCCGAGAATGTAGTTCTTGCCAGATTGAATGCTCGCTTCGTCGAAGCCCGTCTCGTGTAACTGTGCGAGCAGCGCGAGCGCCAGATCGATCGCCTCGATTGTCGTTTCGGTCTTGGTGAAGGAGCTGATTGCGACTGAGCCGGGCGTCGAGGGCCGCAGCAGGATCGTGCGCGCGCCGTACGTGAGACCGGCTTTCGTGCGCATTTCGTTCATGAGCAGCGATGTAAAGCGGCCACCGAACAACGTGTTAGCGATATCGAGCTCGGCGCGCTGCGCGAAGTCGATGGCGACCCCGACGTTGCCGATCCAGAAGTAGCTTTGCGCGGCGTCCCCGGCGTCGACAAGCAGCACCCGCCGGCCTTCCTCGGGCGTCGCCGGCTCGATTTCAGGCAGCGCCGCTTGAGCAGCACGCCAGTCACCGAACGCAGCGCTGAGCTGGTCGATCATCGCCGCCGCATCGATATCGCCGGCAATCGAAATGATGAGGCGATCGCCGCCGACATGGTCGCGGTAGTAAGCAAGCAAATCACGTTGTCTGATTTTGGCGAGCGATTCTTCGCTGCCATCAACGGCACGCGCGTAGGGATGTTCGCCAAACAGAAACGCATTGCCGTAAATGGGGGCCAGTTGTCGCAGGCCGCTGTCTTTTACTGCGCGAATCTGGTTGATTCTGCGGTCGCGAAGCTTGTTTACCTCCGCCGACTTCAGCGCCGGCGCCTGCAACATGTCAGTGAGCAGCTCGACCAGCAGGTCGGCGTCACGAGCCAGAAACTCGGCCTTGATCGTTATCGACTCGAGCCCGGCAGCAGTCGACAAGGAGCCGCCAACAGCATCAATTGCTTCGGCGAAGTCAGCGGCACTGCGCTCGCCCGCGCCTCTTTCGAGCATGCCGGCGAACAGGCTGGACAAGCCGGAGCTGCCTTCGGGGTCGGTGGTCGCACCGCCGCGAACAACGACCTGCGCGCCGACGAGCGGCACATCACGTTTCTCGTGTATCAGCAGGACGGCCCCGTTGTCGAGCACCACCCGCGTGACGTCTGGCAGCGTTACGCCCTGTGCGAGCCCGGCCTCTGCGACAGCGAAAAACATCAGGCATGCTGCGAGAAGCCGGCTCATTCTTCGTTCTCCACGGCCGGCGGCCGGAGCACACCTACGGTCATGTTGTTCTCACGAAACACGTGCCCCGCAACACGACCGAGATCCTCGGCCGTAACGGCCTCCACCGTTGCCGGCAGGTCGAAGAGCTTCTCGTAGCTGCCGTGGAACACTTCGAACTGTCCCAGGGCCGCCGCTTTGCCGTTGATTGTCGCGAGCCCGCGCCAGAAGTCGGCAAGCAAAATGTTGCGGGCTTTTTTCAGCTCGGCGTCGCTTACGCCATCGGATGCGACACGCCGCAGTTCCTCGAGCGCGCGGCGCTCTGCGGCAGCCGGGTCGCCGCCCGGAGGAAGCGTCAGATAGAAGTACACGAGGCCCGGATCGAAGCCCTCATCCTGATAGGCGCCAACTGAAATTGCGAGACCCTCGTCTTCAACGAGTACGCGATGTAGTCGCGACGAATCTCCGCCGGCCAGGACATTCAGCAGTAGCTGCATCGGCACGGCGTCAGGGTCGGACGCGCTGCCGGTGTGGAACGCGATATGTAACAGCGGCGTCTGAGCCGGCGCCTCGACCACGAGACGCCGCTCGCCGAGTTGTTCGGGCTCCACGGTGCGCACCGGCGGCGGCGGATCCTGCGCGGGAATTGGCGCAAAGTACTTATCGGCCAGCTTGAATACTTCACCCGGCGTGACGTCACCGGTGATAACGAGCGTGCGATTATTCGGTGCGTAGTAAGTGCGGTAGTAGTTCTCGAGGTCTTCGAGTGTCCAGGACTCGATGTCCGAGGGCCAGCCGATAACCGTGAACTGATACGGATGTGCGACATACGCCGGTGCGACGACCTGTTCGGCAAGCTTCCAGAAGTTGTTGTCGTCAATACTCGAGCGGCGCTCGGAATACACGACGGCGCGCTCGCTCTCGACGACCTCGGGGACCAGCTCGAGATTCTCGTGCCGCTCCGCCTCGAGCGAAAAAATCGTGTCGATCGCCGCCAGTGGAAACCAGTCCTGATACACGGTCACGTCGGCGGTCGTGTAAGCATTGTTCGCGCCGCCAGCATTTTCCATGATTTGATCGAAAGCACCGGGCTCAGGCTCGCCGGAGCCGAGGAACATCATGTGTTCGAAAAAGTGTGACAGTCCGTTGATGCCCGGATACTCATTGCGCGCGCCGGCGCGCACGAAGTTGTACATGACGACATTGGGTATGTCGTGATCGGGCCAGACAATAATCTTGAGTCCGTTATCGAGCGTCAGACTGCGGATGTCGACGGGTGTCGTTGCCGAGAGTGGCGCGTCGCCCTCGGGGATGCTCGGGAGAATGAACTCGAACGTCGGCAGTAGCCGCTGGCCGAAGACAGCGAGCAGGCCCAATACACCGAGAACCAGGACGGCGGCGTTGAGCTTCTGCCCGGTCTTGAAAACGATCGACTGTGTCTGATCTACGTCGACGGCTTTCTTCAAACCGGCGGGCGTGATCTCGTAGGTCCAGGCAAACAGCAGCGCGACCGGAAAACCAATAGCGAGCACGAACAACACGAAGGTTTCGGTCCAGACCGGCACGTGCGCCGTGGATTGAATCGCGCCGACGAACCAGACGATGAGCCAGCTCAAGACGGCGTAAAGCAGCGCAACCTTCAACACGTTGCGCCGGCGAAGTTCGGCAAACAGAGCCATAAGCGAATCCTACCCCAGCAGCCCCTCTCGCCGATACAGCCGCGCACAGATCCAGGTCAGCACCGCACCGATCAACAGCGTGCTGGTCACCGATATGGCGACGTGCAGTATGTTCACCGGCTCATTCTTGATCATGTCGACGAGCAGCAGATGCTGGCTCAGGCTGGGCACGAACATGAACTCGAGTTGCGGGCGCAATGTCAAAATGCTGACGATCAGTATGGGCAGGGTCGGCGCCACCAGCACGACGCTGAGCCATGTTTGAGCTTCTTTGTAACTCTTCGTGAATGAAGCAACGAGAGTCATGAGTGACGCGCCGAGCAGAATGAAAGGTGCGAGCAGGAAAAAAGCTGCGACAACGACAGCGGGACCGAAGTTCGGCGTCATGCCGAGCTGCTGTAGCGGCATGAACTTGAGTGCGACAAAAAAAGAACAAAGACTCAGCAACAACGACACGGCCATGAACAGGCACGTGGCGGCTATCTTGCCCATCATCAATTGATCGCGAGTGACCGGTAGCGAGAGAATCGGCTCCAGTGAGCCGCGTTCACGTTCGCCGGCGGTCGTGTCGATAGCCAGGTACATACCGCCCATCAGCAGCGCAAAAATGAAGAAATAACTCATCATGCCGAGCAGGATTGCGGAGCGTCCGCTCGGCGTGGATACGTCGACTTCGTCTACGTTCAGAGCTCGCAACGCCAGCGGGCTGACGCCGCGTGCGACGAGGCGCATGGTCGCCAGCTCCTGGTTGTAGGAGTAGAGCGCTGTGCGCACGCGGCGCGCATCCCGCTCGGCTTGCGTATTGGCCTGGTCGGAGATCAGCTCGATTTTCGCCGGGATCGTGTCGGCGAGCTGGCTCCCGAAGCCTTCGGGAACAATAACGATGACGTCGTTTGCGCCTGTCGTTACCGCCGCAACCGCCGCTTCGCGGCTTTCGGGGCCGTCGACAACGTCGATATTGTGGCTCTGCAGGTAGCGCATCAGGTTCGGCGCATGTCGCTGGCCGATAACCGGCAGCTCCAGCGTTCGTTCGGCGTCGTCCAGGGAGCGCTCGATCGAGAGATTGATGACAAAAGCGAACAGTATCGGGCCGAACAGCGGCCCCATGATGAGCGCAGAAGCAAGCGTACGCCGGTCGCGAAAGTTGTCGACAACCTCTTTGATGAAAACGGTGATGAGCGTGCGCATTATTCCGGTGCCACCATTTCGATCGCGCGGACAAACGCGTCTTCAAGGTCATCGCAACCCGTGCGCTGCCGGATGCCGTCAGCCGAATCGTCGATCGCCACCATGCCGTTGGCGATGATCACAATGTCGTCGCAAAGCGCCGCGACCTCCTGCATGACATGACTCGAAAACAAGACGCAGCGGCCCGCATCTTTCAGCTTCAATATCAGATCGCGCAAGGAGCGCGTCGCCATGACATCGAGGCCATTGCTCGGCTCATCGAGAATGACGTTTTGCGGGTTGTGCACGAGCGCGCGGGCCAGGGCCACCTTGGTGCGCTGCCCCTGCGAGAAACCTTTCGTGCGGCGGTCGGCGAAATCGCCGATTTCGAGGAGGTCGACGATACTGGCGACGCGCTCTTCACGCGCGTCGTTGTCGAGCCCACAGAGCTTCGCATAGTACGAAATGTTTTCACGCGCGGTGAGGTGCGGATACAGGCCGGCGCCGTGCGGCAGCGCGCCGATTCTCTGCCGGGCCTGAAGGCTTTCCTTGACGACGTCGGCGCCATCGATGGAGGCGTGGCCGCTATCGGGTGTGAGCACCGTGTAGAGCACCCGCAAAGTCGTGGATTTGCCGGCGCCATTCGGGCCAAGCAGTCCGGTGATCGTGCCATCCGGCGCGTCAAAGCTGACGCCGCGCACAGCGTGTACTGCGCCGAATGACTTATGAATGTCTTTGACGACGATCACGGCGCCGGTCCGGAGAAATCGAGAAAGAACGGCATCACGAAGGTGTTTTCCATACAGGCCGCGTCGAGATCGGCCGTGTCGGCTGCAGCAACGAAATCGGCGACGATGCCGGGCATGCAACCTGCGCCGATCTGGCCGTG
>JBPCXI010000142.1:0-26285 GCA_051008895.1 Gammaproteobacteria bacterium
TTCGCGGCGACGAGGTCGATGCGGATTCGATCGACTGGTCCACCGTGAGCGCCGAAAGATTTCCGTATCGCTTCGTGCAGCAACCGGGGCCGAGCAACAGCCTCGGACTGATGAAAGTCGTTTTCAACAACCCGTATGACATCTATCTGCACGACACGCCGACGAAAGGGTTGTTCTCACTGCGCACCCGGACCTTCAGCTCCGGTTGCGTGCGCGTCGAGAAGGCGGGCGCATTCGCTGACTACCTGCTCGCTAACCATCGCGAGCCGGCCGATTCGACGATTGCGCAGTGGCTGGAAACGCCGAATACTCGCTTCGTCGATTTGCAGCGCGTGCTGCCGATCTACCTGGTCTACATCACGAGCTGGGTCGACGAGGACGGGCAGGTGAACTTTCGCCGCGACCTGTATCGTCGCGATGCGCCGGTCGCGGCCGCGCTGCGAGACAATGCACGGCCCGGCAACGCCGCGCCCGTCAGTCGCGCGCCCAGCTCGACCACGAATCCTGCAGGTTCTCGGCAATATGGAACAGCGCCGCTAGCACCTGACGGTCGTAGCGCTTATCCGCTTCCTGCATCAGTCGATCCATCGCTGCACTGACCGTCAGCGCGTCCCTGAATGCCCGTGGACTGACCAGCGCCACGAACGCGTTGGCCGTGGCGAGTATCTTGCCCGGCACGGTCATCTGCTCGCCGGTCAGGCCCTGCGGGTAGCCGCTGCCGTCGATGTGCTCCTGTTTCTGCGCGATCGTCTCGAGCACCGGCCCCTCGAAGTCCAGGTTTTGCAATAGTTCGAGGCCGGTTTCGACGTGCGCGCGCAGCTGCGCTTCCTCGTCGGCCGTCAATGCTCCGGTCTTCACGAGCACTTCGCGCGGGATCGTAATCTTGCCGACATGGGCGAGCGTCGCGGCGAGGTCGAGCGTCTCCAGGTCTCCACGATTCAGCCCCATCTCTCGTCCGATTGCGACCGCGACCTCGGCGATGCGCCCCGAGTGATGGGCATAGTAGGGATCATGCAAATCGACGACCTGCACCAGCGTCGACACGAGATTTCGTAGCAGCGACTCCTGCCTTCTCTGCGCTCTCTGCAGCCGCGTGATGTCGCCCAGCACGAGCAGCACCGGGCTCTCGTAGCGGCCGATCTGCGCCACCGGGATAAAGCTTGCATGGAAGACCCCGTCCGTCGAGCCCAGCCGCAATGACAATACCCGGTGAGCGCTGTCGCCGGTCTGCCGCGCCTGCCGTATCCCGTCCGCGAGTTCAGCGGCGGTTGCCGCGCCGAGCGCCGCGCTGAGGCCGCTGCCGAGCAGGTCGGCGATGCGAACGCCGGCGGCGTTGGCGGTTGCCTGGTTGGTAAAGGCGATTTGCTGATCGTCGGCAATCAGCAGCGTCATGACGTCGACGTTGTCCGACACCGCATGCAGGAGTTCGGTCTGCTTCTGCAGCTTCAACGCTTTTTCCCGCAACTCGGCTGCCTGCTGTTTGGCGCGCACGCTACTGCCGTGGCGCCAGGCGGCGATCGTAATCGCGACAATCGTCAGCAATAGCAGCGACAGCGATACCAGTAGGAATCTGCGGCGCTCCTTCGACTCGCTCAGCGCCTGCAGTGCATCGACCTGCTGCGCGAGGACCCAGGTCTGGCGTTCGACGCGACGGCTCACCTGCAGCACCGATCGGCCGGCGTAGTTATCGAGGATGTCGAAGCTGTCGAGCGTCTGTACCGCCTGCGCGGCCGCAAGCCTGGTGCGGTTCGTCGGCATGCTCCGCTGCATCGGCTTGGCGCCGTCGCGCGTCGACGACAGGTAGACGACGCGATCGCCGCGCATCTCGAGCAGAATCGACTCGCTTTCCTCGGCGAATCCGGCACCGCTGTTGACGATGGGAAACAGCTCGCGCTCGGCGTCCTTGATACCGACGAGCAGTCCGATTGTCGCGTCGTCGTCGCTGCTGCCCATGACCCCGCGCACCGGCGTAGCAAGCACGATGACAGGACGGTCCAGTCCGTCCGGCAGTATGCCGCTCGCTTGCCTGCCGACGCCGACGAGCGCCCGCTCGAGCGTCGGTCGAAAACTATCGTCAACTGCGGTCATGCCGGGCGTTGCGACGACGACGTTGAAATTGCGGTCGAGCAGCGCGAGTCCTGTCGTGCCCGTCATCGACAGGTTCGCGTTAACGCGTGGCGCGGCGCCGGACCAGTAGCCGTAGCGGTCGGCGGACGCGAGGATCAGATTGCGCAAATACGAGAGTGGCGCGGCTTCAGTGCCTGTCACGGGTGCCTGCGTCGGTTCCAGCAGCTGGCCGAGGTAGAGTTGCAGCGAAGCGTTGTCCGCCAGCTCCTGCAGATTGTCGAAGGCCTGGTTGAGTAGATTGCCGATGGCGTCGACTTTGGCGTCGGCCACGAGTCCGAGGCGCGATTCCCATTGCTGCAGGTCGCGCTGCTTTTCCTGTTCAATATACGTGTTGATGAAGACGGCACCGATCAGCACCAGCAACACCAACACCAACAGCGGGATCGCGATAGCCAGTCGAGACGGCGCGGTGGGCTCCTGGTCCGTCATGATTCGGGCAAGTGCATCCACCATCGTGATTCGCCGATCGAATAGACCGGCGCGTAGTGGACGATGTTACGGTGGGACAGAACCTGGTCGGCCTGGTTGTCGAGAATCAGGATGTCGTCGCCGGTACCGATAGCCATCACCGCGTGCGCGATTCTGAGGTTCGTGTCCTGGAGTACAACGATGCGCAACGCGTCCGGCGCGTAACCGAGCCAGCGCAGCGACATCATTTTCGTAATCGCATAGTCCTCGCAGTCGCCACCATTGAACATGAACTCTCGCGGTATCGCCCAGTAGTCCAGCAGGCCATAGTTGTCGATGTCGAGCACGTAGTCCTTGTTGTTCGCATACTCGTTAATCCGCTCGAGCTGCGTCGTTCGGGGCAGGTATTTAATTTCGCTGAGGAAATTCCGCCAATTGCGCATGTGGCAGGTATTGAGGCGCGCGGAGTCGCAGTCGCCTTCGCGCAGATCTTCCGTCAGGTGACGTTCAAGCGCCTGCACCCACTGCGGAAATACGGTAATGTCCGCCCGCGGCGACTGCCGGTAGCCGAACAGGTCGTCGGGAAAAGTGCCGGCGAGACCCACCAACGGTGCTGTTGCGAGTATGCAACCGATAATCGTTTTACAGAACAACCGCATTGTCGTCGCGGCGCTAAACTGTGCTGTCATCGGTTGAAATGGGGCACATTGCTGGCTAAGTTCGGCGCATAATACAGAACAAGAACGTTAACATAATGACAAATATGAAATGGGGTCTGTCGCGCCTGCTCGGCGCGCTATTTATCGTTGTTTTTCTGTCGTTTACGGCTCAGGCCGAAGACGATATACAGGCGCGTTTCGACGCCGCGCTGCGCGCGATCGACGAAGACAAATTGCGCAGTGCGCGCCAGCAGCTGACGGCGCTGCTGGCGGACTATCCGAACCTGCAGCGCGCGCGTCTCGAACTCGCGCGCACACACTACCTGTCGTACGACTACGCCGAGGCCGAGCGGCTCGCGCAGCAGGTGCTGGATGACCCGAACACACCGGTGTCGGTGCAGACGACGGTACTGGCTTTCCTCGCGCAAATCCGGGAGGACCGGGAGCGGCTCGGCGAACGCCACATCTGGGGCCCGTCGATCTATGTCGGCACGTTGTACGACTCGAACGTCAACTTCGGTCCCAGCCGCGACATCATCGATATCAGCGGCGTACCGTTCATCGTGCTGCCCGGTTCCCAGGAACGCAGTGACTGGGCATGGGTCGTGAACCCGGCGATTACGCACACGTTCAATCCCGGCAAACCCTTTGATGTCGGAGAGAGCAGCGGCTTCTTCGCATGGCAGAGTCTCGCCGGCCTGTACTGGCGCGGCTACTTCGACGAAGACGACTTCGACTTCGGCGTATTGACGCTGCGCACCGGGCCGACATGGTTCGTACCGGGCGAATGGAAGGCATCAATCGGCCTGCAGGGCGACCAGATCTGGCTCGGCGGTGACGACCTCGCGTGGTTTACATCACTGAATCCGAATTTCACCTGGTTCGTCGGCCGTAACACCGAGCTCGTGCTCGACGCGTACGCGACGGATCGAAACTACTCGCGCAGAATCGACCGGCCGCGCGACGGCACTTTCCTGTCGGGGCTGCTGTCGATCAACCATTCCCTGAGGGACTCAGGCGTCACGCTGCAGGCGGGCGTCGGGTACCGTGACTTCGACGCGGAAGGGCAGCGCTTCACGTACACGGGGCCGGAAGCATTCGCCGGCCTGACATGGAGCGCGTGGAACGGTGGCTCGATCTTCGGTCGCGTCGGTTACCGGAATTTCGATTTTGAGGGTGTCGAGCCCGGTTTCAACGTGTCTCGCGATGACGACGAATACCGCTACTCGCTCGGCGCGCAGCACGAATTCGGTTCCGGGTTTCTGGACGAATGGGTAATCGTTGCCAGCTGGACACTGACGGACAACCAGTCGAAAAACACGCCGGTGTTTGACTTCGACCGTCACGAATTCAATCTCGGCCTGTCGAGATTTTTCTGATGCGGATTGTGTCGAATCCGGTTTGCGCGATTCGACCGGGGGCACGAAACATAACGCGACGGTGCCGACTGCAAAGCGCCGTGATCCGCGCTGACACTGCAGCGCGCGGTCGAATGCGAGACAATGACACTATGGGAAGAGGCCGTGACAAGGCCTGACAGACAATGAGAAAAATGAACAAGTTAGTATTGATGTTGGCGATTCTCGCCGGCTTCGTTTCGACCGGCAGCTCTGCCGCCAGCCTGGTGCCTTCGGAAAGAGACTGTGCGGAAATCCTCGAACGCTGGGCGGCCGACCCCGATTCGGTGCCGCAGGCGCTGGTCGACGAGTGCAAGGGCATGCAGGGGGCAGCCGGTGCCGCCGGGGCGGTCGCGCCGTTCGTCAGCGATGCTGATGCGCAGGCGGCGGCGGCCGCGGCGGACCCGTGCGCGGGTCCTGATGCAGGCGGTTCCGCGCATTGCTGGGGGCCTTGGGCAGCGCTCGCACCCGCCGCGGGTTCCGGCGTTGAGCCACAGGTCCTCGTGCCGGTCGACGGGTATGAAGTGCGGCCGGAACTCGCCGAGCAATTCGGTCCGGACATCAGTTCGTGCGCGCCAGGTGGCCCTTGCGGATTCGCCACGATCGTGGAAGGCATCACGACTGAGGCGCCCGCCGATGAGACGCAGATCGCCGAGTTCGACCTTGCGGTCGACGGCACGTCGTTCGTTGTGGCGCCCGGACAGCCCAACGAAATCCCATCGGTGACGAATATGACGCCGGACTTCTTTGTTCGTCCCGATGACTTCGAGAACATGGAATCGTCTGGTAGACAGGGCGACCAGCGATCTGCGGTCGTCGCGCGCGTTGTGCGCGACGGTGACATCAATCAGGCCGCTGATATCTGGGCCAACGCGAACGTTGCCGCCGGGCAGGGCAACTCCGGCTACTTCGCTTGGGGTATTGCGGTAACGCAGGCGGATCTCGACTTTCTGCGTGGCGCCGGCGTATCCGCGGCGTTCAATGGTCAGATGTCGGTTGACAACAGCACCCGTGCGGCGGTCACCGTGAACTTTGCCTCACAGACGACCTGGAACGGCACCTGGACGAATCCCGCTTATGCTTTCGATGCCGGCGGCACATTCGTGGGTGTAGATATGTTGTCAGATTCGAGTCAGTTCTCGAACAACGTCGGAGCCGACAGCGTCGTACGCGGCGCATTGCTCGGTCAGCGCGACGCCAAGTCGATCGCGCATTTCATCGACGTGAACGTCGCGGGCGTCGGTCGCATCAAGGACGTCGGCCTGCTGCGCGAGTGACGTGTCGTTCGGTCGATTCTCGCGTCAGCCCGGCTCGCGGTTAGTCCGCTAGCGGCTTCGCGTCGTCATCGACAACGATGACCAGCATGTCGGTATTGTCGAGCGCCAGTGCCTGATCGACGCCCTCGAGGCTGATGCCGAATTCCTCCGTGTGCTCGCCGATCGCGTCCGCGATCAGCGGCACGAATACGATCTGCTGCGTGACGCCGGGCCCGAATTCCAGCAGGGTCCCTGGTGGCGTCAGGTAGTCATCGCCTTCCGTCGCGGATCCGGCGACGAGCGTAATCCGGACCGGAAGCTTTGACGTCAGATTCGCCGGCGCGTTGATCACCAGTCGAATTACACCGTCGCCCTCGCTGACCTCGAGGCGCCGCGAGGCCAACCCGGTCGGGCCAACGGCCGGCGGGGTGGTTGTCACGGCCGAATCCGGCGGCGATTCTTCCTGCGCTTCCTTGGCCGACGTTAGCGCTATCGGCGCTTCAGCAGTCGCGCCCAATTCAGGCTCGGTAAGTTCGGGCTCGGTAAGTGCGGGTGCGGCAAGTTCGGGCGCTTCCGCCGGCGCCGCAACCATGGGCGCCGTCGCCGGTTCTATGGCCGGTTCTATGGCCGATTCGATGGCCGATTCGATGGCCGGCTCGACCGGGGCGGCGATCGGGGGTTCCATCGTCGACTCGATCGTCGACTGGATGGGCGCCGCAATGGCTGGCTCAATCTCCGGTTCGTCGGCCACTTCTGCCGGGGCCGGGTATTCGACGACCAGGGGCGCCGATGGTGCTTCTGGCCGATCGCTCTGAATTACATTCGTGATCGCGTCTGACGTGACGCCCGGATCAACACGTGACCGCAGCAGGTCGAGCGCCGTCGGCGCGATCGCCCCTGCGGCCAGCCCGGCCAGCAACGCGAGCGCGGCCGGCAGCAGCCATCCGCGCCGTCGTGCCGGAACAGGGTCGGCGAGGAATACATCGAGCAGCGCGTCGACGTCCAGCAGCCGGTTGTCGCGCCGGTATTCGAGGCCACGTCTCAGGACTTGCCACTGCGTTTCCGTGAGCGCATTCGGCCGCTGCGTCGTCTGCCCCTCGGCCTCTGCCTGCAGCGCTGTCGACGTGCCGTACGGGCGATGGCCCGCGAGCATTCGATATATCGTGCACGCCAGCGCGTAGACATCGTCCTGCGCGCACGGTTCGTTTCCCTCGAGCAATTCGCAACTCGCGTAGCCGGGGGTCATCGCGAACGCCGCGCCGGTCACGTGTGCTGACTTTACGGCTCGGCCTCTGACCGTGCCGAAATCGAAAATTCTGACGCTTTGATCGCTGCCCAGGCAAATATTCGCCGGCTTGACGTCGCCGTGCACGATGTCGTGCGCGTGCGCGCACGAAAGCCCGGCGATGCTCGCAGTAGCAATACGCCGTGTCTCGTCCAGCGGCAGCGGTTCCGGGCAAGTGCTGTCCAGAACCGATGCAAGCGTTGCGCCCTCCAGCCATTCCATCGCAATGTAGTCGAGGTTGCCGTCGCGATCGTAGTCGAACACGTTGATGATGTTCGGGTGATTAAGCCGTTGCACCTGGAAGGCTTCCTGCTGCAGTCGAGCAAGCGCTTCGTGGTTGGTTCTTAGCTCGGCGCTAAGCATTTTGATGGCGACGCTCGGGTTGGCGTCGGCTTCCCGTTTCAGCAGGTCGGATGCCCGAAACACCTTGCCCATCGGCCCGTCGGAAACGAGTTCCTCGAGTTGGTAACGGCCTTTGAGTATGGAGCCGAGGCCCGGTTCCGGCTCGCGTGCCGATGACGTCGGTAGCTTGGCTTGCGGCACGGCGTCGGTGACGGTCGGCGGTGCAGTCGGCGGTGCAGTCGGCGGTGCGGTCGGGGCTTCCTCGGTCGTAATGCGGCGGACGTCTTCGAGCAGGATGCGGTGATGTTTGCCCTTGAGTCTGTTGTCTGCACGCGCTTCGTCCAGCATGAGCTCGATCGCGTCGGCGGCTGCCGGGCTGATGCAGATATCCCGCGCAAGGTCGCGCCGGACGGCGGACAAATCGCACGCGCCCGACAGGAACGCTTTGAAAGCGCCCAGAAAATTTGTCGGCGCGCCGATCTCTGCGTCATGGGATTCAGAAATGGCAGCCTTTGCCGCTGCAGATCGTGAGCTCTTCACGCGCGAATAGTCCTTTTCGTTAGTGCCCGGAAGAATGTCGCATTATAGCATTCGTCCGGGCGCCGGGACCGATAAGACAACTAGTGGAACAGTACGTCTACCGTACCGATATGCTCGTAGTTCTTCGCTCGTGCCGAGATTTCCGCGGCGATTGCGCGCGCATCCTCCCGGTCCGCCGCCGCTTCGAGCGGCAGGATAATCTCGACGTTGATGCGGCCGTCCAGATAGTGCAGATTGACGCGCTCGATTTTTTCCGTCGTCGGCAGTGACGACCACTGAGCGCTGAGTATTTCGAGGACCTCCGGCCTGCCCGGCAGGTGAGAGCTCGGCCGGCTGACGTCATCGTTTTCCGGGTCGATGTGGATCAGCACGTCGGACACGTCGTCGTAATCGGCGAGTATCCGCGCGCGCACCTTGTCGCTGATCATGTGGCCTTCAGAGACCGTCGCCTGGTTGCCGACGAGCACGTGTGCTTCGACGAGAATCTTGTCGCCCATGCGGCGCGTGCGCAGTTGGTGAAACGAGTGCACGCCCGCGACAGACTCGATCGTTGCCCGGATGCTAGCCAGGGTTTCGGGATCGACGCCGGTGTCGACGAGCTCGCGCACGCCGCCCCAGCCGAGATCCCAGCCGATCTTGCCGATCATCAGCGATACGCCGATCGCGCCGACCGCGTCGAGGTACGGGAAGCCGGCCATCGTGCCGACGATACCGATCAGAACGATCACCGAGGAGATCGCATCCGACCGATGGTGCCACGCGTTCGCGCGCATCAGCTGCGAATTGAGTTGCCTGGCAACCCGGATGTTGTACCAGTACATCCACTCCTTCGTCACGATCGACACGATCGCGCCCGCCAGCGCCAGCAAACCCGGCTGCAACAGTAATTCCGGGTTCGCGATCCGATCCACCGCGTCCATCGCGATACCGCCGGCGACGAGGAGCAGCAGCACGCCGAGACCGACCGTCGCGACCGTTTCGAAGCGCGCGTGGCCAAACGGGTGTTCGTCGTCGGCTTCCTGGCTGCCGAACTTAACTGCGACTAACACCATCGCGTCGCTGGCGAGGTCCGACAGAGAGTGTATGCCGTCAGCCACCAGTGCCTGCGAGTTGCCGATGACTCCGACGACGACCTTGACCACGGACAGAAACAGGTTCAGCAGCGCGCAGACGACGGTTACGCGGCGCTTGACGACGTAGGCGCTTGCGGTTTCGTTGGCGGACGCGGCTGTCATCGCTCAGGTTGCTCGCTCGAGATGTCGAGAGAGGCGAGCTGCTGCGCATTGAAGCGATTGCGCCGTACCTGCCCTACGCCCTTGTAGAGCAACCGTGCAACCAGCAGCAGCGGGTTCCGGCTCTTCTCGCGCCGGCTGCCGATCGTCGATACGTCCGCGTGGGTGGATACGGTGACCGGTGCCGGGTCCAGCGCGAATATCGGCACGCCATGTTGCCAGGTACGCTGCATGAACTTGTCCACCGGTCCGACGAGTGTCTCGCTCGCGTCGGCGAGCACGCGCGCGGCGCGCGGGCTGATCGCGTATGCGGTCATGCATAGCGGCGGGTCGGCGAGGTAGTAGAGTGCGAACGGCTGCTGCTCCAGCACTTTGACTGCGCCGCGCCGCGTTCGTGTCAGCCGCGGTTCCCGCTTGAATGGCTCCAGGCGGATGAAACCGTAACGGCCGACCAGGTCGCGTGCCGTGCTTATCGCGGCGGAGAAATTGTCCTGCACGACGAAATCGTCCTCCATGACGACGATTGGGTCGCCCATTCGCGCGCAATTTTTCCAGACCGTCAGATGGCTCGCGTAGCAGCCGACCTCGTTCGGCAGCGGGTCCCTGCGCGTGTTCAGCCGATACTGCCAGCTTGACGTGCCGGCGAAGTGGCCGAACGGGTCCTCGGAGCCGCGAATCGCATCGAAAAACTCGAAGTCGAGCCCGAGCGGCGAAAGCTGCGCGCAGATTTGCGCGCGCCGCTCATGCTGGTCGGAGAGACTGATGACGAAGATTTTCAACACAGGCTAGCGGATCGGGATCTGGTGCGCCCTTGAGTATTCCTTGACGATTCCGTGGTACGGCGTGCTAACCGGAATGGTAGCGCCGGTCGTCAACTTGATGCTGAATTTTTTCGCACTAGGGCGCACCGTATCTATCGCCTCTTTGCTGACCCAGAAGGAGCGGTGAACCTGCAGGCCGAGCTGAGGATCGAGTTCCCGCACGGCATCGCTGAAGCGATATAGCACCATGTATTCGCGTTGTGGCGTAAACACACGTATGTAGTGTTGCTCAGCCTTGATGCCGAGGATCTCCGCGACGGTAATTCGCGCCGGGATTCGTTGCACGAACCCCGGGACGGCAATCTGCGGTTCGCCGCTGACATTTGTCTCATCGATCCCGGTGTGCGCGTCGCCGTTTCCGGCCCGCTCGCGAAAATCGTATCCCCGTGGAATGACATACCGGTACCGTGGCAGGCCGAGGAAGCGATCGAACACGACGTTGATACCAAACCAGACGACGGTGGCGCGCAGAATATAGCGCCAGAATTCCGCAGAGAAGATCGGCGCGATCTGGCGCGAAACCGTGGGGTCCTGCCACGCGTCGCTCGAAATTGCGGTCAGCCAGTTGGTATATGGCAGTGCGATCAGCCCGCCGGCGACTGCGCCTATCGCCATCAGTACATAGGGATTGGGTTTGACCGCCCGCAGGCTCCACATCGCCAGACTCGTCGACGTGCACGTCATCCACCACGGAATGAACGCGTGTGCGGCGTAGAAGCCGAGGGTGCTGAGGTAACCGGCGCGCTCGAGCAGCTCCCAGTTGTTCAGCGCGCCGTATAGCCCGATGATCAGCGGGACGCCGAGATAGAAGGCGAGTAATCGGAGCTGGCGGCCCGATGGCGCCGCCCGTGGCAGCGGATGTTCGGCTAGCGACCCATTGTTGATTCGTTCTTCCGCCATGTGGCTCCACGGATTGTTTGCTTATCGCGGTGCGACGGGCCCCCGGGCCGGCCCGTCCGGGTCCCGATTCGCGCATCACGAATCGAATTCTATGAATAATCGGCCGCTTCGGGGAATTTCAGATGGTATCCGCCGCGCGTCTTGCGTACGCTTTGATGCTCCGGACAATATTAACGAATCAAACGGGGGAACAAACCGCGGTTATGGAAAATAGTCTGGAAAAGTTTACGAAACAGCCCTTAATCGGGGCGGTAAGCCTCTTGATGGTGTGGTTCGGCATGGCGCTCGGGCACTCGCTCGTCGTGTTGCAGCATTCATTGACAGCGGCCCCGTCGCTCGCCAATACGGTCATCTCGGCGGCATTCACGATCGCCGGTTTCGTGCTGGTCTGGATCGGCTTCAAGAAGCCCGAGGCGCAGGCCACGATCCTTGGTTACGTCGGCGGCAACTTCATCTGGGTCGGCCTGTTCGAGTGGACCTGGCTCAGCTTCGCTCACTGGCTGGAGATCGAACCGGTCATGGACCGCGGCATGATGATCCTCTCCGGCGAGCTGCTGCTGATGCAGGCGACCGGCTTCATCGTCGTCGCGATGCTGATCTTCCTCGGCGCCAACAAGGACACCCGCTGCCGGATGTTCATGTGGTTTCACCGGAACCTGAAGATCCGGCCGGGCCAGCTGACGCCGGGCTACAAGCGCCAGCACTCGCGCACGACGGCGATGGAGACGATATTCCTGATCTGGACCATCTACCTTTTCGCGATCGTCATCAACGATCCACGACTGATCCGCTATGACTCGGTTGCCGCGATGATCATCACCGTCGGCTTCGTCATCTGGGGCATTTACCTTGCCAACAAGCTGCTGAAGATACGGGGCCTCGGGGCGACGTTCCGCTACGCGATCCCGACCGGGGCAATCATGTGGCTGCCGATCGAGTCATTCTCCCGCTGGGGGCTGTATCCCGAGGTCTGGATCAAGCCGGCGGAATACTCCGGGCTGATGACGATGACGCTCGTGCTTTTTGCGACCGGCGCGGCGAGTCTCTATATGACCGACCGGCGCCAGGCGGCGTCTGCCTGAGAGGATGGGTGATCAGGTTCGGCGGGTGACCTGTTCACCGGTGCTCGCTACCGCCTTCCCCGCCGGGTTCCTGCTGTCCCCAGTAGTCGAGGCGGAGGTCTTCTCGAACGTACTCGGATCGAGCGCCGATTTTCCCGCTGGCGCCGTGTCGTTCGCGGACGAATTGATCGATTATTCGCCGGGCATTATCTTCGATCCCATCTTGAACGAGAACGTGCCGTTGTCGCCGTACCTCGGCGCCGAAAATGCGCTCGGCGTGCCTGACGTGGATCTGCAGTCTGTAATTGATTGCGGCGCGACACCGGGCACGGACACCTGCAATTTCGTGTCGCTCGGCGTCGGCGGCAGCCTGACCGTGAAATTTACGGACAATGTCCTGACCGGCGGCGGTTCGCCCGACGCAGACTTATGGATTTTCGAGGCGGGTCCCCAGGAACAGACCTACGTAGACATCAGCGCGGACGGAGTCGACTGGTCGTCGCTCGGTGCGTGGCCCAGCTTCGCGCTCGGCATCGACATCGACGCGTTCGGCTTCGGAGTTCAGGATGAATTTTCCTATCTCCGTCTGCGCGACGATCCGTTGCAGGGCAACACATCCGGGATCACCGTTGGCCTGGACGTCGATGCGATCGGCGCGATCAGCACGCGCGTGGTGCCGGTGCCGGCAGCGGGCTGGCTGCTTGCAGCTGCGCTGGGCGCGCTGGCGACGCGCCGCCGCAGACTCGACCGCTAATTTCCCTCAACGGCCTCCGCAGTCTGGCGGGCGAGCGCCTGGTAGGGCTGGCTGACCGGGACTTCGAGTCCGGACTTCAGCCGCAGGGACATCTTCTTTCCATCGGTTCTCACGCCTTCGATGGCGGACTTGCGGACCCAGTATGAACGATGAACCTGGAGTCCCGACTCGCTGCCGAGTTCCGCCACCGCATCGGAGAATCGGTACAGCACCATGTAATCCTGCGTGGACGTGTGTAACTTGATGTAGTGCTGTTCGGCCTTGATCGCGCAGACGTCTTTCTCGTCCGGTGGTTCATCGAGGTGCTGCAGGAACCGGGGGATAAGTGGGGCTGATCCGCTGGCGCTGTCGACCGTATCGGGCGAGTTCGCTGCAGACCGCGCGTCGATCGTTTCGGTTTCGTTCGGAACGTCATAGCGATAGCGGGGAAAATCGAGCAGACGATCGAAAATCAGGTTGATGCCGACCCACAGGATCGTCGGCTGCAGCAGGTAGGCCCAGAATCGCGCGAAGCGACCCTCGAGTACTGTCGCCGCGCCTTCGTGGGCCCCGTTCGCCACCTGAGTCAGGAACATTGTGTCCAGCCATTTTCCATATGGGATGCTGAGCAATAGCGCCAGCGATACGCCGAGCAGCATGATGATGATCTGATTGGGGCGCCACGGTGCCAGTAGTCGCATCAAGGCCGCAGTAACGATGCAGGTCAGCCACCACGGCAGCAGGGCGTGACCGCCATAGAACAGCAACGTATTGGCGAGTCCGGCTGCCTCCAGCAGCCACCAGTTCTCGAATGTCGCCGAAGTGCCAAGTATTATCGGCACTCCGACGAAGAAGGACAGGTGTTTCCAGCCGACTTTTCCGAAGCGGTCCAGGAGCGCGGATTTGGCCCCGTCGTTCGAGCTCTGTGTTCCCTGAATCACGCTTGTTCGCCCCTCCCCGAGGCGAAATGAATGAGAGTCATTATACTAAACCCATGAAAATTAGAGGAAAAATGGTGCCGCATGAAGCGGATTTCGGGAATAATGCGACCAATCCATGCATTAGCGGTGCGGCAGTGAATTCACGGTCGCTAGAATTGGCGCGACTATCTCGCGGGAAATTTTCCGCAGTCGACCGCGACCGCGCGTCGATGACGGAGGCGATCATTGAAATACGATAAAACGATATGGGCGGCGGCGCGGAACGCCTTGCTGGCCGGCGTTATTGCTACGCTGACAGCGTGCAGTTCGCCAGAGGAAAAGGCAGCGGCCTACGTTTCGGAGGCGGAAGCGCTGTTCGACGCGGGGGAAATCGTTCAGGCCAAGCTGGAGTTGCGTAACGCTTTGCAGATCCAGCCGCGGAACGCCGAGGCGCGTTACCTGCTCGCCCTGATCAACGAGCAGGAGGAAAAGTTTGGCAGGGTGATTGCCAACCTCATCATGGCCGTGGAGTCCGATCCGTCGCACCTCGCGGCGCGCGTAAAACTCGGCAACTACTATGCTGTCGGGGAACAGATAGAGGAGACACGGGAACAGGCAGACGCGGCCATGCAACTCGATCCCGACAACGCCGCCGTGCGGGTTCTGAATGCGCGGGCGCTGTACATGGAGGGAGATTCCGAAGGTGCCCTGGAGCAGGTCCGCATCGCCCGGGAGCTCGACCCCGCGTTGCGCGAGGCCGTGACTTTCCTGGTGGCACTACTGACCACAGCGGGCGACGGGGATGCCGCGCTGATCGCGCTGGACGACGGCATAACAAGCGCGGCGGGCGAGGACGTGGAAATCTTGCGTCGCTCTAAGATCAAGGTGCTCAGGCAGCTGGGAGACGCGGAGTCGGCCGAGCGCGAACTGGCTGCGTTGGCTGCTGACTACCCGGAATCCACGTCTTACGGCCTCGCATTGGCGCAGCTGGCCGCGGAGCAGGGCCGCGCAGAAGAAGCCGAGGAGCGCGTCCGTGATCTCGTCGAAAAGGACCCGGACAATGCTGCATGGCGTATCCAATTGGCCCGCCTGTTGCTGGCTGTGGACAAGGCCGGGGATGCCGAATCGAACCTCAAGCAGGCAATTGCAGCAGATCCGGAGTCCGGCGCGCTGCGGCTTGCGCTAGGGGGTTTCTACGAAGCCGCGGATCGGCGTGATGACGCGATCGCGACCTACGAGGCGCTGGGCCGCGCCAATCCGCGCACGCCCGAGGGCCTCGCGGCACGCAATCGCGTCGTAACCCTCGTCATCGATCGGGATGAAGCCCGGGCGCGAGCAATCGTCGCTGACGTATTGGTCGACGCGCCGAACAACGTGGATGCGCTGCTCAACCGGGCCGCGTTCAACGTACAGGACGGCAATCTGCGTGAGGCGATCGGGGATCTGCGCTCGGCGATGGTCAAGCAACCCGATTCGCAGCGCGGTCAGCTCATGCTGGCAAGAACGTATCTTCTAAATGGCGACCTCGAACTGGCCGAAGATGCGTATCGCCGGCTGGTCGACCGGTATCCGGCCAACCGGGCGGGCAGAAATGAGCTTGCCTCGCTGGTTGGTAACCGCGGGGATGCCGAGCAGGCCACTGCGCTGTTGAGGGAAACCCTGGAGATGGCGCCCGGCGATATCGGCGCGTCGCGCAATCTCGTCAGGGCCATGCTGTTGCAGCAGGAGTTCGCCGCCGCCGAGACAGAGGCGCAGCGGATGCTCGAGCTCGGTGAGACATCCGGCGCCGCCGACTATCAGCTCGGGCAGGCGCTGCAGGCGCAAGGCGAAGACGAAAGGGCCATCGCCGCATTCGAGGCGGCGCTCAGACGTAATCCCGAGTCGGAGGACGCGTTGAACGACCTGGTTCAGCTACTGGTCAACGTGGATCGCAAGGACGATGCGCAGACATACCTGCAGCGGCATATTGACGCCTATCCGAACCTTGTGCTGCCGCGGTTACTGCTCGGCGAGCTTTACCGGGCGGATGGTCGGAATGACGCGGCCCGCGCAGTTTTCGAGGAGCTTGCCGCGCGGCAACCCGAGGCCATAGGCGCCTACATCGGTGTCGCCGCGACTCTCGCGCCCGGGTCGGACGAGCAGCTCGCCGCGCTCATGCGCGGCCTCGAGGAAAACGCCGGCGATTCTAGGCTCGGCCTCGCGGTGGGGTCGTTCTACAAGCAACGTCAGGACTACGACGCGGCGATCGAGGTTTACGATGGCATCGTCCGGTTGAACGGCGGCGACGATATGGTCGTCAACAACCTCGCGGCTCTGCTGCTCGATCACAGGACAGACCAACAGAGTCATGCCCGGGCCCTCGAGTTGGCATCCCGATTCGAATCCGGCGCCACTCACCCGTTCAATCTAGGCGTGCTCGGCTGGGCCTACCATCGAAACGGGCAAAGTACCCGTGCGGTGCGCTACCTGGAGCGGGCTGTCGCTGAAGTTGGTGGCAACCCGAAGTTACGTTACTACCTGGGCATGGCGATCCTCGGCGACGGCGACGAGATCCGTGCGCGGCAGCAGCTGGAGCAGGCGATCTCGGCGGCTGACGCTGCGGGCGGCACGTTTGACGGCTATGACGAGGCGGTGGCCACGCTCGAGCAACTCAGGTCAGGCGGCGCGTAGGCGGCGAAGGGCGGCCGCGCAAAGAAAAAGGGCCTGCGATGTCGATCGCAGGCCCTTTGCTGGTTACACCGTCATGCAGGGCTCAGCCTGCGACGGACTGTTCTGTTACGCAGAGCCTCAGACGGTTGCGCGACGACGGACCCAGCCGAGCAAGCCGAGCGCCGAGCCGAACAACCAGGCGGCTGCAGGGACCGGAATGACCTGCGGCAGGATCGTGCCCTCGACCATGTAAGCGGTCGTGCCCGTGTCGGAGAACACGGCGAAGCGGACCGTGCCGCCCTCTCCCGGGACCTGGCCGCCTTCAAGTACTAAGTCGAACGCGATCGCGTCGAGGCCGTTGTCCGAGCCGAGGCCGGCACTGACGTTGCCGCCGACGTACGAGCCCGCACCGCTGGTCAGCGGATTGAAACCGGCGTTTGCATAGGTCGGCAGAGCCGGACCGCCGAGGCCACCGTCCAAGGTCGCATCGAAGACCTGCGTGCCGCCGGCAAACAGATCCGGCTGGAACCCTTCAGGGCTAAGGCAACCGAAGAAGAACGGGCACGCGCCGGCTAAGGCCTGGCCGTGATCGGCCATCAAGCCGTTCGAAGCGGTGCTTGCCAGCAGCGGCCAGTCGACCGGCTGGATGAAGTCCGTCGCCACGTAGGCGTTCGGAAATCCGCCGCCGAAGTCGAACACAGCGTTGGTGTACGTATGCGTGGACCACGTGTTCGACGGCTCGAAGCCGCTCTCACTCGTCCAGTCACCGTTCAGCGTCAGCGTGTTGACAGCCGGCGACGGGGCGAGCTGATTCGAGCTCACGACCGTGCTCAACGTGACCTGACCGGTCAGATTGACGTCCGGGATCGGCGCATTGCCGTTGAACGGGCCCGGCGCCGTCGGCACCAGGTCCGGTGCGAACGATCCGGAAGCCGCGTAAACGGTATGAAAATCGACGTCGAAAGTGATCACGCTCTGCGCAAACGATGCGCTGGCGAAAAGACTTACTACGCCCCCCAAAATAACGTTTCTCATTGAGAAAACCTCCAATTTAAGATCTTATTGGTGTGCCCAATCAGGAGGTGATGGCTCGGCTGTCTTCCCCTTAGTACTCAAACACCGAGCGATACCCGAGGGTACCCCAACGTGCGAGCAAGACCCGTAGCTTTCCGACCCAGGCTCACGCCTGGTATGGCCTTTCCTTCTTATTAGGACGCCAGCCAATTAACGCAAAGCCGCTCAGTCAACGCACGTCATATTTCCCGAGTTTGGCTGTTATTTCACGGGGCGAGATTAGCGACGCATGAATTTTCGTTCATGCGTCTCGAATTGTCAATCTAAATGGCCGATTTGACTAGGGTTTTTCATAACATTGGCGGTCCGGGGCGGGCGTTATTGTTAAATCGGCCGGGGCTTGTCGGGCCGCACGGATCCGAGCCGCTGTGCCGATATGCAAGGCAAAAAAAACCTCCCGCCTGGGGCGGGAGGTTTTTGGAGGACCAGGGCTGCGATAGCCCTGACGCCTTTAGGGGATTAGTCGCCGAAGCGCCAGGTGCCGCGGACGCCGACGACCCGCGGGTTCGGCAGGAATGCCATCACGGCGTCGTCGCGGGGCTCGCCGCCGGTGCCGCCGCCGTACATGCCGTCGAGGAAGTCATTGGTGTTCTGGCCCCATTGCACCTGGTCCTCGTCAAACGCGTTGTTGATGTAGGCCAGCACCGACCATTTCTCGCCCTGCACGCCGATCTGCGCGTCGACGAGGAACACGTCGTCGATGAACGCGGTCCGGATGCGATCCGCGACGGCACGCTCGCCGGTGTAGACGCCGACCACGTTGATCAGGTACTCGGTATCGCCGACGAGTGGTGCGATCCAGTTGGCCTGCCCGGTAGCCGCGTGCTCGGGCACGCCGCCGACGCGCGCTCCGGAGCAGTCCCCGAGCGCATTGCCGCAGATCGCCTTGTCCTTGGGCCGCAGCCCGCCGCTGTCGGCGCGGATCTCCTCGTATTTGAAGTCCTCCCATTCGGCGTCCGTATACGAGTAACCGAGGCCGAGCGTCAGCGGGTCGAGCGGGTTCCAGATCAGTTCGACCTCGACGCCCTTGGTCTCGGCACCGGCCGCGTTGACGACGCTCGCGGACGCCCAGCCGCTGATCGGATCAGTCGCGGTCACGCCGACCTGGCGGTCCGTGTAATCGTTGAAGAAGAACGCAAGATTGGCGACCAGCGTGTTGTCGAACCAACCGGTCTTCGCGCCGAGTTCGTAGCCCCACAGCTGCTCCTGGTCGATCTTCGTCAGCTGCGGCAGCGCGAACTGTGCGGTGCCAAACCCGGCCGGCTTCGTGCCCTTGGCCGCCGAACCGTAGACCATGAAACCCTCCGTGAATCGATAGTCGATCGCGATTCGCGGGTTCCAGCTATCGGACTCCTGCTTGTCCGACGTCGGCAGCTCGCTCAACGGCAGCGAGAAGTCGATCGGAATCGCGAGGATGTACTGCGATACTCGGTCGACGCTCGTATTGGTCGAGACCGTGATCTCGTCCTTGATGTAACGCAATTCGCCGGTGATGCTGAGTTTGTCGGTGACGTCGAAGCCGAGCAGGCCAAACGCCGAGTAGCTGTCGGTATCCCGATTCGTGTCCTTGCCGGGCATGCCGAGGCGCACCGAGTCGCGGTAACTGCAGGCCAGGTCTAGCGGATCCTGCGCCCGACAGAACGTCGGGAAGCCGGCGGCGAAGTTCGGGTCATTGAACCAGCCGATGGAGAAATCCGTGTTCTCCGTCTCCTCCCAGAATCCCTGCACGCCGAGCAGGACGCGGCCGCGATCCCACGCGGTCGTCTCGATCGTGAACTGCTGCTCGATATACTGCGTGTCCGTCGTGTCGAGATAGTCGTTGTCCAGTGAGAAATTCGTGTTGACGCCGAGACGCGTGACCGGTGTGCCGACGCCATACTGGTAGTCCGCGTCCTCGTGCAGCACGGCCTCGTTTTCCAGATAGCTGGTCTGCGATTTGAACAGCACGACGTCGCCGATGTCCCAGTCGAACTTGAGGTACGTCAGCAGCGTATTGTCCTGCGAACCGCCGAACGGAGCGTTGTTACGCTCCGACAGCGACATCTGGATGTCGCGCTCGTTGATCGAGCCGACGGTGCCGATCCACTGGCCGTAGTTCATCTGGCCGCCGGCATTGTAGTCGGGCGTCGTGCCCGCCGGAAGCTGCGTCTCGTTCAGGTAGAACGTGTTCGCGGGCGCGACTTTTGCGACCGCGCGCGGCTCGAATTCGTTTTCGTTGTAGCTGATGCTCCAGGTCGCCGATATCGTGTCCGTCGGCACCCACAGCGCGACGAAGCGGCCGCCGACGGTCTCGCCGCCGCCGAGGCCGACGTTGGCGCTGGGAAAATCCGGATTATTGTTCTCGTAGTAGCCTTCGCTCTCGAACGCGCCGGCGTTCAGGCTGATGGCCAGCTTGTCCTTGATGATCGGCCCCGACACCGAGCCGCGCACGTCCCAGATCGAGTAGTTTGCCGCCACGTCACCGAAGGTGCGCACCTCGAAGTTGTCCAGCGAGGGTTGGCGCGTGATGTAGTTGATTGCGCCGGCGAACGCGTTGCGCCCATAAAGCGCCGACTGCGGGCCCTTGACGACCTCGACGCGCTCGAGGTCAAGCAGGCGCGTGTTCAGCAGGGACGAGCCGCCGCCGGCCGTTACGTTTTCGCCCGACACGTCGACGCCATCCACGAGGATCGCGACGCTGGTGCGGCCACGCTCGCTGTTGATGCCGCGGATCGAAATGCGCGTGTCGGCGGCCGAGAACGACTGATCAAACTGTACGCCCGGGACGAATTTGACGACGTCGCCGGTGGTCGCGATGTTCTGCTTTTCGATGAATTCAGAATTCAACGCCGCTACCGAGACGGGGATGTCCTGCAGGTTCTCGGCCACCCTGCGCGTCGTGACAGTGATTTCCTCGATCTGCGCCACGCCCGGCGATGGTGCGGTCGCCAGACCGAGTGCCAGTGCGCCCCCCACGGCCCGCAACAGGCGCCGTCTAGCTCGAATTCTCATATTTGCCAATTGCATCTTTTTATCCAGGTTTGATTCTGATGATCAGGTTCGGTCGTTGCCATGCGCGCGCCGCCGCCGCTGCCGCAGGCTGACGAAAGCGCCCACGAGCAGCCCGGAGCCGAGCAGGACCTGTGCCGTCGGCGCGGCCTTGACAACGTCGACGGTGGTCGTGTCGGTGTCGCTCAATGTGCCGTCGGATACTGTCAGCGTGATCGTGTATCCGCCGAGCTGGTCGAGCGCAATAACGTCGAAGGACGGCGTGGCCGTGTCCGGGTTGATCAGTACGACCGGCGTCTGCGGCGGCACGCCGCTGAGCGGATTGTCCAGTGCTACGGTCCAGCTATAGGTCAGCGGATCGCCGTCCGGATCGCTGCTGCCGCTGCCGTCGAGTTGCACGGTCGTGCCCTGCATCGAAAACACGACGTCCGGGTAGGGACCGCCGGCATTCGCGACCGGCGGGTTTGTCGGCGGCTGCTCCGCTGTAATCGTTACCGTATCCGCATCGGTGCCGCCGAAAATCTCCTCGACCGCAAGGCTGACGACGTAGTCACCGACGACATCGGCCGTGAAGTAAGGATTTGTCCCCGTCGCATCCATCAGCTGCGCGGTGGAGCCGGCGGGTACGGTGGTGAACGACCACGAATAGTCGAGCGCGTCGCCGTCGGGGTCGCTGCTCGCGCTGCCGTCGAGGTCTGCGCGCGTCAGATTCAGGATCGTCTGGTCGGCGCCAGCATTGGCGACCGGGTTTGCGTTGTCCAGATTCGTGTCGGGAAGATCAACGCTGCCCTCCGGGCAGCCGACAAGCAGTGTCGTTGAACACAACACGGCGAGAAGCGGGATTATGCTCCGCCGCGTTTCCCGTTGCCGGGCCTGGGAGATGCTGAAGAGTTGCTCGTTATGTTGCATATTGGTCTCTCTCGGTCGAATTCTGTGTCGAGGCTTGGTCGCGCCGCAGCACCACACGCCGTTCTCTGCAAAGTCGACTAGCCTAGCAATCTTTTTTTAGCGAAATCAGGTATTTCGTTTATCGGCGTCCGCGCGTTGTCAGAGCGGACGGCGGTCGCTCCCTCGGCCCCCCCGGGCGGCGACATGGTAAACCGATATTGTTCGTTGAATCGCAACAGCGGTTCAGGCAAGTATTAAACAGACCGGTCCGCAGGCGCGCACCAGCAAATTCCCGAGACCGGCGTAAAATTCACGGACCGCGCTTGAGGAAGCACGAATTTGCCTTCCTGCCGCACCGGAAAATCACTGTCGATTGGGTTCTGCGAGACAATCGCACGGCCAATCCTTATATATTAAAGAATCGGATTCCGCGTGATATCTATATTCGAGTATCGCCCGCATCGCGGCGGCCTGTCGGCCTCATGGGCGCAAATCGCTCAGGCCCGGAGGAACTGCGTGACCGTCTCCTCGCCGTGCGGGTCCTGGTGAATCAGGACTTCCGAATCCGGGAACTCGTTTCTGATCGAAATCTCGACCTCGTCCGCGATATCGTGCGCCTGCACGAGGTTCATGGTGCCGTCGAGTTCGATGTGCATCTGAATGAACGACGTGAGGCCGGCGCGGCGCGTGCGCAGATCGTGCAGATCGGTCACGGCCGGGTGCCCGAGCGCGATCTCGCGAATCTTCTGCCGTTCGTCCGCGGAAAACTCGACATCCATCAGCTGCCGCATCGCGCCGAGCGCGATGGATCGTGACCCGTTCAGCAGGATGCCGGCGAGCAAGATGCCGACGACCGGATCGACATACGGCGCATTGAAGCGCGTCGATACGAACAGCGCGACGATGACGCCGAGATTGATCATGATGTCGCCGAAGCCGTGCAGTGCGTCGCCGGACACGATCAGCGAGTCGGTGCGTTTGACGACGTAGCGTTGCAGGATCACCAGCGCGCCGACGAGCGCAGAAGACGCGAGCATGATGACAATGCCGAGTTCGCTGTTGCTCGGCATCTCGGGGCTGATGAATCTGCGCACCGATTCCGCGATCAGGAATACTGCCGAGCCGCCGATGATCATCGCCTGGAACATGCCGCCGATCGGTTCCGCCTTGCCGTGACCGAACCGGTGCCGTTCGTCGGCCGGCCGCAGCGCGCGGCGTACGAAATACAGGTTCAGCCCGGCCGCGCCCGCGTCGAGCACCGAGTCGAGCAGTGAACCCATCATCGCGACCGAACCGGTCTTGAACCACGCGATGCCCTTAATAACGACGAGCGTTCCGGCCACCAGCACCGAGGCTCCCGTCGCGATTTTCAGCAAGCGCTCTTTCGCCGTTCTGTCGAGCTGCTTCGTCATTGGAATGATTCTATCAGGGCAGGGAATACCGCCGATGACATTCCGCAGCGCACAGTCGCAAATGAAAATCGTTCTCGTATCGAACTGCCGTCCTGGTGCTGTGAAATAATGCTCGCAACGAGAAAAGCATGATCGTCACTTTCAGTACCAAGTCCTACGCGGACATCACGATGTTCGGCGACGTCGCCAAGAAGCTCCTGGGTATGATGGGACACAGCGGCACGATTCCGAGTGCACTGGCGGCCGACGACGTTCCGGTCGCGCTCGAGCAGCTGCGTGCGGCGATTGCCGCTGCAGCGCCAGACGATCTCCCGGACGACGACTTCGACGGCGATCCGATCGACCGGCCCGTCGGCATCGCGCAACGTGCTTTCCCGCTGATCGAATTGCTGGAGGCGGCGACGGCCGGTGGTCACCGGGTCATGTGGGAGTGATGAGGCGAATATTATTCTTGATACTTGTGCGGTGACTGAATGGACATAAAGATTCTGGCAACCGTGTTCGCGACAGTATTCGTCGCCGAACTCGGCGACAAAACGCAACTCGCAACGGTGCTGTTTGCCGCGCGGGACGGCACCAATCTACTGGGGGTCTTTCTCGCGGCGTCGGCCGCGCTAGTGGTGTCGACGGCGATAGGGGTCGCCGCCGGCGCGTTGGTCTCCAGCTACCTGGATCCACGATACCTGTCATATGTCGCCGGAGTCGGCTTCATCCTGATCGGCGCCTTCACCCTCTGGCAGGCATAGCCTCGTCGCGGGCTAACACAGGTTTGCGCGATGATTGCTGCGATGCAGCGATCAGCGGCGAGATATGGCTAACGGAAATCCTTGACATCAAGTACAAATGGGGTAAAGTACCCCACATATGGATAGCGTTGATCAGTCAGCATTACGCCATGCGTGTCGGATGTTACTGAAACCGATCGTAAGTTTCCTCATGAAATGCGGCATGACATATCGGGAATTCATCGACCTCGCGAAGTCGTCGTTCGTAGAGGTCGCGACCGACGAGTATGGCATCAAGGGGCGCCCGACGAATATCTCGCGGGTCTCAATCCTGACCGGCATCAGCCGGAAAGAGGTCAAGCGCCAGCGTGATCTGCTGGAGCAGCCGGAGGAGCATCCCGGCGGCAGGACGACGGACGCGACCCGGGTGCTGTCGGGTTGGTTTCAGGATCCGGATTTTCTCGATGCCGATGGCGAGCCATTGGCGCTGTGCCTGTCGGGCCAAGGCGCCACGATGACGGAGCTTTGTGCACGCTACGCCGGCGATATCGCGGCGACGACGATGGCGAAAGAACTCAAGCGCGTCGGCGCGGTCGAGGAAGACGCGGATGGGCGCTTGCTGGCGAAACGTCGCTATTACATGCCGACCCCGTTCGATCCGCAGTGGATCATGAACGCCGGCAGCATTTTTTCGGACCTCGGCAAAAACATCAATCACAACCTCGCCGCAGACGATGACCACCCGAGCCGCTTTCTCGGCCGGGCGACGGACGACACGATCGCCGAATCCGCGATCCCCGAATTCAGAAAATTTATCGAAGAGAACGGAGGGCCCTTTCTCGAACTCGTCGACGACTGGCTGACGAAGCACAGGGTCGACGACGAAGCGGGCAAGGGCAGCGTCAACGATCGCCGGGTGCGTCTCGGATTGGGGATGTTCCTGATCCAGGGCGAGCCGTTGCAGAGGCGAGACAAGAAGTAGGAAAGAGCAATGAATAGATTCAAAGGACACACAATCCGGACACTGGCCATAGCAACGGCAATATTGATGGCGACGGCGCTGAGCGGCGGCTGCGGCGGCAGCAGCGGCGGTGGCGGGGGCGGGGGCACCGAGCCCGGCATCGACCGGCTCGGCGTCAAGGCCGGCACGGTAACCGGTTTCGGCAGCATCTTCGTCAACGGCGTCGAGTTCGAGACGGACAGCGCTTCGTTCGAGGTCGACGACGATTCGACAGGCAGCAGCCAGGACGACCTGAACATCGGCGATACGGTCATCGTCACGTTCGACCCGGACGTTGCGGCCAACGTCGCGCAGACGGTGTTCTCCGACGACGCGGTCGAGGGGCCGATCGACAGCATCGACGGCGTCGGATCGACGCTGGTCGTCGCCGGGCAGACCGTGACGGTCGACGCGTCGACGTCGTTCGACGACAGCATTGCGACCGGCTCGCTCGCCGGGCTGGCCGTAGACGACATCGTCGAGGTCAGTGGCTTCTTCGATGCGAACGGCGGCATCCGCGCGACGCGCATAGAGCCCAAATTGCCCGGGGGAGAGGTTGAGGTCAAAGGCTTCGTCGAGGGTCTCGACACGAACGCGATGACGTTCTCGATCAACGCGCTGAACGTGGACTACACAAATGCCGTGATCGACGATTCGTTCCCGAACATGACGTTCGCGAACGGAGACTTCGTCGAGGTCAAGGGTCTTAACTTCGGTGCCGGCGGCGAGCTGCTCGCGACGAAGATCGAGCCTGACGGCCCGGGCGTCGCCGACGACGGCACGTTCGACAACTTCGACGAGGTCGAGATCGAGATCGAGGGCCTGATCACGCGTTTCGCGTCGGCCACCGATTTCGACGTCAGCGGCTTCCCGGTCACGACGACCGGCAGCACGGTCTTCGAAGGCGGCGCCGCCGGAGATCTTGGCGTGAATGTCAAAGTCGAAGTCGACGGCGACCTGAACGCGTCCGGCGTGCTGGTCGCGACCAAGGTCGACATCCGTCGCTCGAACAACCTGCGCGTGACCGCGCTCGTCGATTCGGTCGACGCACCGGCGGGAACGCTCGTAATGCTCGGCATAACGGTCGCGGTCGACGACGATACGCGCCGCGAAGACAAGAGCGATGCCGAGCTGGAGCCGTTCGGCCTCGAAAATGTTGCCGCTGGCAACTACGTCGAGGTGCGCGGCGGCGTCGACCCGTCCGGCAACGCCGACATCCTCGCGAGCCTGCTCGAGCGCGAAGACGTGCCGGACGACCCGACCGGCGAGACGGAACTGCGTGGCTTTGTCGACGCGGGCTCGATCGCGCAGCCGAGTTTCCGGATCAGCGGCGTGACCGTCGAGACGAACGGCGGCACAGTGTTCCGCGACCTGCTGGGAATGGTGGTGTCGGCGAACGATTTCTTCAACGCGCTGCAGGACGGCGATGCGGTCGACGTCAACGGCACCGAGACCGCGCAGACGACGATCACGGCCGAAGAAGTCGAAATGGAGCTGGAAAACTAACTGGAGGTTCGCCCCCCACGGCCGGACGGTTATCGTCCGGCCTTTTTTTTTGCGCCACGAATCGACGATTCGGCTATAGTTGTCCGTGCCTTAGGGGTGGCCATAGCGGCCTGAGACCTGAAAGCAGGAACCCTTAGAACCTGATCCGGTTAATACCGGCGTAGGAAGAGGACCGGCTGAACCCAGCAATCCCAACCGACCGTCGCAACCGGGTCTCTGCATGAAGAGATCCGCACATGACTGTAAAGATTACGTGTCCCGCGACGGCTGTGGCCGCGATGCTGGCATGCTCGCAGCTCGCGCAGGCCGATGATCGGATTGGCGCGTCCGGCGCGATGGACGAACTCGTCGTGTCCGCGTTC
>JBPCXI010000143.1:0-3588 GCA_051008895.1 Gammaproteobacteria bacterium
ACGACGGCCTGGCGCTGGGCGCGGGATTTTCGGTGCGTGCAACCGAACAGATCGGCTTTCGCGTCGAGCTCGACTGGTACGACGTGACCGGCGCCGAGTTGTGGACCGCCGATATCGGCATCGAATATCGTTTCTGACTATCGGGCGTCAGTTCTGCCGCGTCAGTTCTGCGGCGCGACGACGCGAAACCCGTTGTAATAAAGTTTCACATCCGGCGCATATCGATCCCTCGTCGCGATGAAGCAGACGTCGGGCTTGTTGTACCAGGAGCAACCACGCAGCACTTTCTCATCGCCGGACGCGGGGCCCGTCGGATCAGCCGGCGGTGATATCTCGTAGTAGTCCGCCCGATACCAGTCGTGCATCCACTCCCAGACGTTGCCGGCCATGTCGTAGAAGCCCCAACGATTCGGTGCGAAGCGGCCGACGCGCGTCGTCATCGGTTGTGACTTCGATAGCGCGCTGCCCTCGCGGTCCCACCATTGCTTCCACCCGTCTCGATCCGGCAGCTGGCCGATTCGCCATACTGAGATGTTCGCGCCGTCGATTTGCCAGCGGTCGCCGAATACGTAATCCCGCCCGTCGACACCCGCGCGCGCGGCGTATTCCCATTCGGCCTCCGTCGGGAGCCGATGTCGGCGGCCGCGCACGCTCGTCAGCCAATCCGCGTATGCCGCCGCGTCGAAAAAGCTGACGTTCACGACAGGATGGTTCGGGTAGCGCCGCAAATAGTCCCTCCATCCCTTCGGCGCAAGTGGTGGCTGGCGGTCGGTTGCGTCGGAGAACGCGAGGTACTGGGCATTCGTGATCGGGAAGCGGCTCATCCGGAACTCGGATACGCGCACTCGATGCACGAACGCAAAGTCTGCGCCGAAATCAGGATTGACCGCCGGCCCGTCGTTTCCCATTCGGAACTCGCCGCCGGCGACCGCAATCATTTCCGGCACCAGCACTTCGTCCGACGTCTCTCCGAATGCGTCGCCGACCGTGCTGACGTCGAGACCGGCGTCCCGGGCCGATCCGACCAGCTCGGCGTTGCCCACCGAGGGCTCCGCCTCTCGTCGGCCACGGTAGCCAACGAACGTCGCCGTCCCATAGTTGCCGTAGTCAATTTCGCCGGCGATCGTATCGTTCGTCACGGTCGCGGTGTACACCGCAGCCATCGGTTGACCGCCGAATTCGAGAACCGCGGTGAACTCGATTCGTTCGCCGTCGACACTGCCGACGAATCGCCCCGATGCGGAGTCACTGTCGATGAAACCGATGATTCGCGTGCCTTCCTGCAGAAACAGAACGTCGCGTCCACCCGGACCGTTCGGCGATTCGACGTCAAAGTGCCAGTCGCCGGACAATGATTCTGGCTCGCCCTCCGCAGTCGCGGGCAAGGTGCCGGCCGCTGCGCACCACGCGATGAGCAGCAGCGAGGGCGGGCCTGCGAGACGCATCGTCACGTCAATACGAAAAAGGTTCCGTCATCCGGCCGTCGCGTTTCGCGATCGCGCCGCTCTTCATCACGAAGTCGATTTTTCGCAGCGCGGATATGTCCGCGAGCGGATCTTTCTGCACGGCGATCAGGTCCGCGAGCTTGCCGGGTTCGAGCGCGCCGGCATCCGCTTCGATGCCGAACAGCTCGGCCGTCGCGACCGTCGCCGAGTGGATCGCGTCCATCTCTGACATACCGAAGCCGACCATCATCTCGAATTCCTTCGCGCCCGTGCCGTGCTTGAATGTGCCGACATCAGTGCCGAATGCGATCTTGACGCCGGCCTCGTAGGCGCGTTCGAAGGCGCGATATTCGTTGCGTAGCCGGACAGACGGCGGATCCGGGATGTTGAAAATTGGCGGCGGATAGCTCGCCGAAATCGTCGGTACGAGGAACACGCCGTTCTTCTTCATTAAGCGGATCGCTTCATCGTCGAGCAGAAATCCATGCTCGATCGAATCGACGCCGGCGCGAATCGCGTCCTTGATCGCGACGGCCGAATACGCGTGGGTCGTCGCCTTCATGCCAAGCAGATGGGCGGTGTCGATGATCGCCCGCATCTCGTCGTCGAACAGCTGCGGATCGAGTCCCGTATTCGAACCGAAGCCGCCGGTCGACGTGAACTTGATCAGGTCTGCGCCGAGCTTGTACATGTAGCGCACTGCCCGGCGGCACTCGACGGCCCCGTCGCAGGTACCGTCGGCCAGGCGCGTGGCAGGGTCGCCGGTCAGTTCCATGGGGGTCGAGTCGCCGTGCCCGCCGGTCACCGCGAGCGCTGATCCCGATACGAGAATTCGCGGTCCGATCATGCGACCCGCGTCGATTGCATCGCGCACGGCGAACACCGACTGGTCGTTCGAACCGACGTCGCGTAGCGACGTGAATCCGGCCGCGAGGTTGCGGCGCGCGAAGATCATCGCATTCACCGCCATTTGCGCGGCCGTCGGCTCGGGCCGGTCGCCGCGTTCGCGGCGCCCGCTGCCTCTCGACGGCTCGCCGCGCAGGTGTACATGCGCATCCATCAGCCCCGGGAGCACGAAGCGATCCGACAGGTCCACGATCTCGACGCTCGATCCCGTCGGCGCATCGATCGCGTCCGCGTCGAGCAGGCCGGCCACGAAGCGCTCGATGCGGTCATTCTTCACGACAACGGTCATGTCGCTTTGCGGTTGTTCGCCCGGCGTCGCGAGCAGTGTTCCCGCGTGCACGATCACGTATTTGTCCGGCGTCGGCGCCGGTGCGCCGCGATGAGCGCCGGCAATGGCATGGCCGGCAAAGGCGACGAGGGTCGCGAGGAGTAGTCGCAGAATCATCTTCATCGTTGGTCCCCCGGGAAACCTGTTGACTATGACGTGTGCAGGTGTCGAATTTTCCACTGGTCGCCCGTGCGCTCCAGCACCGCGGTCGCAAATCCCTTGCCGAAGTCCATTTCCGGACCTTCGCGCGGCAATACTTCATACCGAAACGTGGCATAGCCGAGTTCGGCGTCGACGCGCACCCGATAGAAGCTCAGCCGAAAGCGAACCTTACTGAGGTCCTCGAGTTCGCCGGCGAGATGGTGATCGCGGTAGTCGTGCCAGCCCCAGTTGCTGTGCCGGCCTTCGAGCATCACGAATTGGTCGTCGGTCATGACGAGCGACTCGATCGCGCCGACGTCGGCGCCGGTCAGCGCTGCATGGTAGGCCTCGATGGTCTCGATCAGTGCAGATTCCTGCGCGGACCACGTCGACGGCGCCGGCGGTTTGCCGGGACCCGCGGACGTGTCGACCGGGCCGCCGAGTGCGGGTGCGATCAAGGCCGCCCAGAGTAGCAACGCGCTGCGCAGGCGCAGAGTCATGTCACTTGCCCACGGTAAAATCCGTTACGAGAATCGGGTCTTCGGGCATTACGGTGTCCGGAATACCTTTATAGTCCTCGGGGCCGAGATCGAACGATGACATGTCCATGACGAATGTCGACAGGTTGTCGCGCCCCGTCTCGCTGCGCGCGAACAGCATCTTGGTGCCGTCCTTCGACAGCGACGGCAGGCCGTCGAAGCCGATGTTGTGAGTGAGCCTGACCGGCGCACCGCCGGCGAGATCGCCGAGGAACACTTCCCAGTTGCG
>JBPCXI010000144.1:0-6597 GCA_051008895.1 Gammaproteobacteria bacterium
GCATCGACGAGGCATTGAAGTCGGGCGTGATCGTGACGACCTCGGTGCCGTTGTAGCGCGCTTCCCAGAAAAAGTGCGCATCGGGAATTCGCGTCGCGGCCGGGTTGCAGACCCAGATCAGGCAGCACTTCGACTTGAAGATCGCGGCCATGTTGTCGCCCGGCAATTCGTAGCCCGTCACCTGGTAGGCACCGACCGGCAGATCGCCGACGCCGGCGAAGGTCTCCGGTACGACGATGCCGGTGAGGTTCGCGAACCGGAACAGCGAGCCGAACGACGCGCGTTTCAGCGTGACCGCGGTACCCATCGCCATCGTGATCGATTCCGGCCCGGCCTGGGTCGCGTGGTCGATAAACTTGTCCGCGATCTCGGTCGCGGCCTGTTCCCACGACACGCGCTCCCACTGGCCCGCGCCGCGCTCGCCGACACGCTTCATCGGGTACAGCACGCGCTGCTTGCCGTACATGTATTTCGACGCGCGGTTGCCTTTCTGGCAGCCGCGCGGCCCGTAGTCCGGGGTGTCGTCGCCGGAACGGCCATACTCGCCCTGCTGCTCTTCGCGCCAGACGATGCCGTTCTTGACGTAGATGTTAAACGCGCAGTGGCCGGTGCAGTTGATGCCGCGACTGCCGTGGACGACGCGATCCCAGGTCCACTTCTGGCGCATCAGGTCTTCCCACGCGCCGTACGCCATGTCGGGCTCGGCCTGCGCGGACGCGACGCCGGGCATCGCGTAGTTCAGCGACAGTGCGGCCGCCGCTGAGCCGCTGCCGCGTAAGAATTGGCGCCGGTCGGTGCGAATCTCGCTCATCGATTGACTCCTTGGAAGGCCGCGCCTCTTAACTAAAGGTCGCGTCTATTGTTGTCACGCCTGTTGTCGTCACGCCTTTTTCGTCACGCCTTTTTCGTCACGAAGGCGCAGCCGCGTCAGATCAGGCCCGCGCTGATCAGCCGCTCGATATTTTCTTCCTGCCGTTTCCTGAAGATATCACGGTCCGGGGGTTCGATGACCTCCCCGTCCTGCAGCAAAAAGTTGCCGCGATGAAAGTCGGCTTCCGCGTAGCTGTCTGCGAACAGCCCGTAGGCCTGGCGCGACAGAATGTTCGCCATGCCGATCCGACGGCGCTCCCGACGCAGCGCGCCAATGTCCAGCACCGCGTTCGCCGACATGCTCTCGCCGCCCGCCCCGGCCTCGGCGAGCACTTTGCCGTGCATGTCAACGATCTTCGACATTGCGCTGCACGTGTAGGCCGGAATCGGGATGTTGTCGATGCTGGCGGAATTCGGTGAGACGACATAGGCCATGCTTTCGACCGCACGCGCGCGGCGGCACAGCTCCTTGATCGTCAGCTGCGGGCTGCCGGGCTCGCTGGTCGGGTGGATGATGACTTCGGCGCCGCGCATTACGTGCATGCGCGTGAATTCCGGATACAGAATCTCCTCGGACGCGATCATCGCGAGGTTACCGATCTCGGTCTTGGCGACCGGAAACACGCCGTCGAGCCCGTAAATGTCCAGGTACTTGTCCCAGACGTCGTGCGGCGTCGGCTCGAAGCTCGACGTCAACCTGCGGTAGCGCAGGATCACATCGCCGGACGGACCAATGATGAAGCAGACCTGGAAATAGAGCTCCGGGAAATTCGGATCGACCTCGTAGACGTTGCCGGCAAGAAAGATGTTGTTGTCCTGCGCTATCTTGCCGAGCGCCTCATATTCCGGCCCGTCGTACGCGAAGCAGGCCTTCTCGCGCCACTCGGCCGGCGATTCCTTCATCGGAAAGCCCGTGACCGCGTACTCCGGCAGCGCGACCAGCTTGACCGGTACGCCGTAGAACCACTGGCAGAAATTCGACGCGGTCGTAACGTAACCCTCGATGGTCCCTATGGTCCCGGCCATTCGCGCGCGGGCCTCGGCGACATCCGAGATCAGGTTGAGGCCGTTGCAGGCGACCTGCAGCGCCACAGCGATGAATTCAGGGCCCGACGTTTCTTGATCCGACATTTAAAGCATCCCTTTGTTGGGTGGTTCGATCTCGGGGCCGTCGTATCGGCCTCCCGCTTGCCTCGAAGTATAGTGATGGCCCGCGGCGACGACGATGGACAACCGGCGGTGGCGTCCGCGTGTTAGCCAGACGCGGCGGAGCCGCCGTGTAAACGGCGCCGCCGCGTGGAATAATTCTCCCGGCCATTCTCCCGACCATTCACCAGCAGACGGCGCCTGAACGCCGCACGAGGACCCCCGCATGGCAAGTTCCGGTGTCAGCCGCAAAACGTGGCGCAACCCGATCATGGAGCCGACGCTCAACAACACGGGCTTCATGTTCAAGGTGCTGGACGAATATGCGCGCGATTTCATCGCGTTCGCCGGTGAGACGCCGGATCCGGTGCTCGAGGTCGGCTGCGCGTTCGGCAACGTGACGTTACCCGCGCTCGAGGCCGGCGCAAGCATTACCGCGTGCGACCTCGATCAGCAGCATCTCGATATCCTCGCCGACAAGGCGCCGGAGACGCTGCGCGAGCGCCTGACCTGCGTGCAGGGTCAGCTGCCGTACGCAGAGTTCGAGCCCGACACGTTCGGCGCGGTGCTGTGCTCGCGCGTACTGCATTTTCTCGATGGCTCAGCGATCGACGCGTCCGTGCGCAAGATGCATACCTGGCTGAAACCAGGCGGCCGCCTTTATCTGATCATCGACACGCCGTACGGTATCTGGCGCAAGCTGATACCGATCTTCGAGGCGAAGAAGGTGCGCGGCGACCGGTGGCCCGGCCTGATGATCGGACTGGAGAACTACCTGCCGGTCCAGCCCGCCGACCGGTCGCTGGCCGGCCCGCCGTTCATGAACCTGCTCGACCCCGACCTGCTGGAAAGAATCTGCATCGAGGCCGGATTCGACGTCGAGCGGCGCGGCTTCATCGACCGGTCCGACTTTGCCGGCATCGGCCGCATGGACGGCCGCGAGAATGCGGGCATACTGGCCCGCAAGCCGGCCTAGCGCCTAGTCGAGCTCGCCGAACTCGCTGCCCGGAAACGCCGCGGACAGCAGCGCCCGCAGGCAGTCGTCGGCGCGCTCGTCGCGCTGCATGCCCGACGCGCTCAGGTACGCCGCGAGGTTGAGTCGCGCATCGTTGGCGCGCACGTCATCGGCAACCGGTTCCGCCGGTCGCGTCCGCACGGCTTCGGCGAGCACCAGTTGTTCGACGTGTTCCGCGTCGAGCTCGATCTCGCGCATGCGCGGGCGGAATACCTGCAACAGGAACTCTGGCACTCCGAGCGGCTCCTCGCGGCACGCTTGCCGAATCGCCCGCAGCGGCTCGACGACCCGAGCACGCCAGTCACCGGTGCGCTGTATACAGGTATCGATGTCCCCGGCGTCGAGCAGGCCGCGACCCGACGCCCCGATCCAGACGCAGAACAGCAAAAGGTTCACGTCGAGGCCGTACCGGTCCTGCAGATAGAGGCAGGCGTCAGCGACGCCCGGTTTTCCGTAGAGCAACAATGAATAGTCCCAGAATGGGTTGTGTTGAAAGTCATTCACCATCGTTTCGGTTTAATATGCCCATATAGATCTCGATCCCGATGGGCCGTTGTATGACGAGATTCTATTAACATAACGTGACGTTGTTCACAAAATCACGGGTAAAACGTGATCTGAACAACCATAACAAGAAGTTAGCGTTGCTAAACTGCACCCGTATTCGGCCTACGGCTGTTTTGGCAACTCGACGCGGCGCACACAACAAGGCACATGACTCTCGACCCGCGCAAACCGGCTTCAGACGCTCTGCCCAAGGAGTTTGTCAGCTCACTTGAGTCCTATATTTTTGGCGTCATCAGCATCGAACAGATCCGCCGCAGGATCGCCAAGTTGCTCTACAAGAATCAGGAATGGGGTCCGGAGATGCTGAGGGCGATCGACGGCGCTTTCAAAGAAGGACACCTGAACGGCACTGCGCATCGCACGCTGGTAACCGAAATCGATCTTGGCACGTCGGAGGACGAACCGACCGATTGGTCGGAAGAAACGCGGGCCGAAATCTCGCCTGTGGAACTCAAACCGGCAGCGGTGGCGGCCACACCGGACGCCGCAGCCGACGAAAGCCTGTCACCGAAGACACGCACGTATCCGCAACCGGATAAGCACGAGAAAGATAACGGCGAAAAAAAGGACACAGAGTCACCACCCGTGCTGACAACCGCGATCGGCGCACGGAAACAAGTCGATGCGAAGAAAAAACGCGCGCCGTCCACGGGTGTCGGCCCCGGCACCCTGCTGCGACACCGATATCTGATCAAGCAGAAGATCGGCACCGGCAGCATGGGCGACGTGTTCAAGGCGCTCGACCGCGGTAAGGAAGCAGCCGGCTCGCCCGAACCGTGGGTCGCACTCAAGGTCGTATCCAAGGAATTCTCGCGCAATCCGAATGCGCTGGACGCACTCAAGCAGGAAGCCGCGCACGGCAAGCGGCTCGAGCATCCCAACATCATCCGTGTCCACGATTTCGACTGGGACGGCGATTTCTTTTTCATGACGATGGAATTCCTGAAAGGGAAGTCGCTGGTCGACTTGCTGAACGCGCGGCGCTTCAAACCGCTGCCGCGAAAACAGGCCGATGCGATTATCCAGGGCCTGTGCCACGGGCTCGGCTACGCGCACGCGCGCGGCATCGTCCATGCCGACATCAAACCCGGCAACGTATTCGTCACGCGTGGCGGCCACACCAAGTTGCTCGACTTCGGGATCGCGCGCGTCACGGCGAAGATGGATATCGACTTCGACGCGACGTCGATCGGCGCGCACACGCCGGCGTACTCGAGTTGCGAGGTCCTCGAAGGATCGCCGCCCGAGCCGATCGACGACGTCTACTCACTCGGCTGCGTGGTGTATCGCCTGCTGTCCGGAAGCCGGGCGTTCGGCGGTGCGACGGCGGTCGAGGCCGAGGCGGAAAACAAGATCCTCGAGCGCGTGCCGTCATTGAACGATGCCGAGTGGCAAGCTTTGCAGCGCGCGCTCGCCTGGCGCCGCCGGCAACGCACACCAGACGTCACGACATTCCTGACCGAATTTACCGGGCGTGCGACGGACGTCGCAGCACCATCAGCGGTGCCGGCCGCCACGCCAACAGACTCAGACGAAAAGACTGTGCGTGGCATGCCGTTAAAACTCGCGGTGCCCGCCCTGGCGGCGACGGCGGCGGCGATTGCGCTGGTCCTGTGGTGGCCGGATGGCGATCGCGATGCCCGCGTCGCCGGCACGCCGGTCGAAATCGACCTGACGCCGAACGCAGACCGTGACGTGCCCGAACTGACGATGATGAGCGAACTCGAAGGCGACGCGAGCGATTTGCCCGGGCTGTCCCCGGCGCCGCCGGCGGACGCGACGGACCTGGTCGCAGCCGTATCGAGCGCGCCGGATGAATCGCCTGTTGCTCCCGCGGCGGAAGCGACATCCGCATCGACGGTCGATCAGACAACCGCACCCGCGCAACGCGATCCGGAAACGGAACGATTCGAGGCGCTGCTGGATGCCGCAAATCAACGCATGGACGGCGGACAACTGATCGAACCCGAATCCGACAGCGCGATGTACTACGTTAGCGAGCTCGATACTTTTGCGAGTGAGTCGCCGGAACTGCAGCAGTCGCGTTTGCGGCTCGCGAATCTGATGCTCCTCGAGGCGATGGTGGCGATTAACGACGAGAATTTCCCGCTCGCTGACAGCTGGATTTCGCAGACGCGCGCACTGGGCGTCCCGGATGACATGATTTCCCGGTACGCGACGGAATTGAACGAAGCGCGGGAGGCGAAGGCCACGCGCGAGAGTGAGACGATCGGCGCGATCTTCGCGTCCGCGACACCGGCCGCGATCCTCGCCGAACCGGAGATCGCGTTCGAGCCAAGCGCTTCGAGCGCGGCGGTCGACAGTGCCGGGGAGACGGCATCGCTCGCGATGGTGTTACCGGGCACATCAGCGCCGCCCGACGGCGAAGGCGCGCAACTGCCGGCCGCCGCAGACGAGGCCCCGCAACTGCCGGCGTTCACCCCGCTGTCCGAACTCGAATTTCGGCGTTTCGTCCAACCTTCGCGGCCGCGCGGGATGGCCGCTCGGTCCGTCGATGGCTGGGTCGATATCCGGTTCGCCGTCGACGAGAAGGGCCGCACGGGTGACATTCGAATCACGAGCGCGGAACCGGAGGGCGTCTTCGATAGTGCCGCGCGGAACGCGGTTAAGCGCTGGCGCTTTGAACCCTACTCGGTCGACGGCGAAGCGACTCCGACGGAGAGTGGAGTCCGGTTGCGGTTTGAGGCTGAGTAGATTGGTCGGCCGCGGTGGGCATTGCGGTTAACGCCCGATCTTTTTCCGCAAATACTTTTCCTGCCTGATGTTCGGAAAAGTATTTGCGGAAAAAATCGCGCGGCAATCGCCTTGCTCGGAAGCCGCGGCGGACAAGCTACGGTCGTGGGCAATCGGGGACACTCCTCATTTTTCGCAGCCCGTCGCGACTCGTCGGCAATAGCGTCTCCGAAAAACGAGGAGTGTCCCCACGTCGACCTCGAATAAAGCCCTCGCGGAGTGAAGAGGTTGCGCTTTTGGAACAA